>JAIRSA010000146.1 GCA_031255695.1 Eubacteriales Family XIII. Incertae Sedis bacterium
GTGCTTGATGCCGTTCGGGCTGTCTGGCTCGTTGCCGCTTCTGGCAAGGAAACCAGTGCTTAGGAACTTCACGTCGGGATTGGTGAAATGCCATACGACGGCCTTGGTGGCCGTGACTGCCACGTCATACCCGAAAGGCCCAAGCGCCCCGCCGGCGTCGCTCAGTTTGAACTTGCCGTTCATCCTATCGGTGCTTTCTTTCGTCCCCTGGTAGCCGTTCACTATGACCCACTCCAGCTGGCGCCAGTGCGCCTTCAGCGTGGCGGGGGCCTGATCGGGCGCCACCGACACATAGTTCGGGACTATATCGGTGAGGACGCCCTTTATCCACTCGGAGGAGCTGCCGCCCCTGCCGCCGTTGGCGTAAGGGTGGAAGGGCACTTCGGCGTCTGCGCAGTATATCTGCGGAAGCACAAGCGGCCCATCCTTGCCGTTTATATGCGCACCGCCCAGAGGCACGTCGCCGGTGGTCTCCCAATGCTCTCCCCCTTGCCCATGCGCGTATGTGAGCTGTATGGCGTCATTATACTGCAGGACCAGCGTATACATGGTGCTGTCGGGCACTGCGTGCACGGCCGCGATCTGCCCGCAGATAAGGCAGACGGCCAGGGCCAAAGCAAGGCGGCGTGGACGCTTGTTCTTTGTTTTTTTCGTTATCATAACGATCTCCTTCCAGACACAGATCCCGGCTGCGGCTTCTTATACTGTTTAATTGGCCGCGCCGGCGGAGGCGGTTTGGCTGCGCTTGTGCCAGGCCTATGCGGGCCTGGCGGCATTTTGACGCGCCCCGATCAACTTTTGGACTTTTCATCTATTAAATTGTAACATATAATCGATGCACATTCAACAAAAATCGGACAGAAAAGCCGGATAAATGAGGGCTAAGGGTTTAATTGACGGCCATATTTTTCCAACGCGCTAATATGTATTTTTCGTATCGCCGCCGCCCCATATCAAAATATCGTCGATCAATCTATATATTCAATGGGAAGGGATAGAAATGCAGGGTAAGGGATACTGAAAATTTAATTTGCGGTCAAATTTTCTCAAGCGGCAAATATACCTAAATACGTGCATTTTTATGATTTAAGCCGATTTACGCCCAGACATCATTTGAAACACCGCATATTCACAAAAATTGGATTAACAGCCAGGAAAATTTGCGACTGCGAGTATAATCAATGACCATATTTTTCCATAGCGTAGGTCGGAGGCTTGAGCAGCGCAGGCCGTGGGCTTGAGCAGCGTAGGCCGGAGGATTTAGCAGCGTAGGCCATGGGCTTTAGCGCCGCTTGATCGCGCGCGCCAAGGCCCGCACCCGGCCCATGCCGCCGTTTGATCGCGCGCGCCAAGGCCCGCGCCCGGCCCATGCCGCCGGGCACACGCCAAAACCTTTGAAAACTGTAAAATTAATGCGACAGTCTTGGCGAAAAAATTGCAATCATTTCCTTGGTATGTTATAGTAGTACTAAGTCGCTGCCTGAAGATGGCTGTATTTTCATGCAGTTTCTAAGCATATGCAATTGTTTGAGGCAAACCCCTGGCGGCAGGGGCAGATGGGGGTTATGGTATATGAAGGCGAGAACGATCATTTTGGATGGCATGGGCGGGGATCACGCCCCGGCAGAGATTGTCGCGGGCGCGGCGCTGGCGTCGATGCAGACGGAGCATAAAATATGCATAGTCGGCGATGAGGAACGGATAAGGGAAGAGCTTGCGAAGCGGAAGCACAACCCGGCCGCCATCGAGACTGTGCACGCCGAAGAGGTGATCCACGGCCACGACGCGCCTGTCAAGGCGATCCGGACAAAGAAACGCTCGTCGATAGTGGTAGGCATCAACATGGTCAGGGACGGCCAGGGCGATGTCTTCATATCGGCGGGCAACACGGGCGCGCTCATGGCAGGGGGGCTGTTCATATTGGGCAGGATACAGGGCGTGGACAGGCCCGCGCTGGCAAGCACCTACCCCGTACTGAGCGGCGGCGTGTCCCTGCTGGTGGATTCCGGCGCGAATTCCGAATGCAAGCCGAACAACCTGCTCGAATTCGCCGCTATGGGCTCCATATATATGGAACAGGTGATGGACATAGAGAAGCCGACTGTGGGCCTGGTGAACATGGGCACCGAAGAGAACAAGGGCACCATGGTGCTCAAGTCCGCATATACCATGCTTTCCCGCAGCCGGGACGAGCTTGACGCGCTGAACTTCATCGGCAACATAGAGGCCCGCGACGTGCCCAACGGGCCCGCTGACGTGCTCGTGTGCGACGGCTACGTGGGCAACGTGATACTGAAACTGACCGAGGGGCTGGCCTGGAGCATGCTCAAACTGCTGAAGCGGAAATTCACGGCGAACATCTTCACCAAGATGGGCGCGGCCATGCTCGGAGGCAAACTCAAGGAGCTGAAAGAGGTCTTCGACTATTCGGAATATGGCGGCGCGCCGATACTGGGCGTCCGCGGCGCCATGGTGAAGCTGCACGGCTCCTCCAATGCCGGCGCAGTGAAGAACGCCATACTCAAATCGGTGCCCTACGTGGAGAACGGCGTGGTCAGGCGGATAGAGGAAAGGATGATAGGAATGGAGGCAATCGCTATCAGTGAATGAGAAAATTCTGATGGACAGGATAGGTTATCGCTTCAAGGATGCGGAACTGCTCCGGACGGCGCTCAACCACAGTTCATATGTCAATGAATGCAGGCTCGCGAAATCCGAAAGCAACGAGAGGCTGGAGTTCCTGGGCGACGCCATGCTGGAAGGCTTCATAAGCTACGAGCTTTTCAGGCGGCTGCCATTTACGGAGGAAGGTGACCTGACAAAGCTGCGGGCGCATATTGTATGCGAAAAATCGCTGTTCCGCTGCGCGTCCACGTTCTCGCTCGGCGAATTCCTGAACCTTGGGCGGGGCGAGGAGCTGAACGGCGGCAGGAGGCGGAGCTCGGTCGTGGCGGACGCCATGGAGGCCCTGATAGGCGCGGTATACGTCGACGGGGGCACCGAGGCCGCCACGGATTTTGTCGTCAAGGCATTCGCCGCGATCATAGATGAGGCCACGTCGGGCGCCGTGGGCGCCGACTACAAGTCGAGGTTGCAAGAGCTTTTGCAGGCCGACGGCCCAGTGTCCATACATTACGAAGTGGAGAAGGAAGAAGGCCCGGATCATGACAAGCTTTTCTACGTAAATGTATTCGACTCCGGGAAGACGATAGGCTATGGCATGGGGAAAAGCAAGAAGCAGGCGGAGCAGAACGCCGCAAAGAACGCTCTTTTGGGCATGAAAGGGGCGTCCTGTGTATTTTAAGCGGATTGATATCAATGGGTTCAAATCCTTTGCGGAGCCGGTGACGATAGAATTCCAGGAGGGGATAACCTGCGTGGTGGGCCCCAACGGCAGCGGCAAGAGCAATATCTCCGACGCCATACGCTGGGTCCTGGGCGAACAGAGCCCCAAGGCCCTGCGCGGCGGCAAGATGGAAGAGGTGATCTTCGCCGGCACGGCATCCCGCAAGCCCAAGGGCATGGCCGAGGTGACGCTGGTGATCGACAACAGCGCGCGGATATTGCCGATAGACTTCGCGGAGGTCGCGATACGGCGCAGGATGTTCCGCTCCGGCGAGATAGAGTATTCCATAAACAACACGCAATGCCGCCTACGCGACATACGCGAGCTGATAATGGACACGGGCATAGGCGTGGACGGCTACTCGGTCATAAGCCAGGGCAAGATATCGGAGATCGTGAACAGCAAGCCGGAGAACAAGCGCGAGCTGTTTGAAGAGGCGGCGGGCATCACCAAGTACAGGGCCAAGAAGGCCGAGTCGGAAAGGAAGCTGGAGTCGGCGTCGGCGAATCTCGACCGTGTCGACGACATCATTGACGAGATAGAGGCGCGCATAGGCGGGCTCAAGGAGGACAGCGAGAAGGCCAAGGAATACCTGGTGCTGCGCGACAGGTACAAAGAGCTTGAGATAAACATAACCCTTAAAAATATAGACAATATACAGCTGAAAAACGAATACATAAAGGACGAGCTTGCGGAGATAGAGGCGCGCATAGAAGAGATAAAGGAGGACAAGGCCGGCCTCGACGCCGAGAGCCTGGCGGGCCGCGAGCGCGGCAGCGCCCTGGAGGCGGAGGCCGCGGAGATGAACGCCCGGCTGATGGAGAACGTGAACGAGGCCGCCGAGATAGCGGGCCGCGCACAGTTGAACGAGGCGAAGAAAGAGACGCTCGAACGCGACAAGGAACGGCTCGCGGACGAGATGGGGACGCTTTCCGGCAGGCTGGCCAAGGAGAAGGAGAACCTGGGGTCGCTCATGGACGGCGCGGGCGAGGCGGACGCCAAGCTCGGCGCGCTCCGCAGCGAAATGATCGCGGGCGCGGCCAAGGCCGCCGCCCAGGCGGAGCTTGTGGCCAAGCTGACGGAGCGGTCAGACAGGCTGAAAAACAGCATATTCGAGATCCACAGGGAGCGCGCGGCCAAGGAGAGCGAGGCCGCAGGCATGGAGAACCTCACCGAAACCCTGTCGAAGCGCCTGGAGCAGCTCGAAGCCGAGATCGAAAGCTCCGGCGCGGGGATCGCCGACATAGAGTCCGCGCTGGGGCAGGCCGAGGGGCGCGCGGCGGAAGCAGAGGAGTCGCTCTCGCGCCTGTCCCGCGAATACGCGGGCGCGGAGGCCGCATACGCCGAGCATTCCCAAAAGGAGGAGGTGCTCTCGGCGGAGAGCCAGAAGGCCAGGCTGCGCTATGAGCAGCTTTCGGCGCGGCGGAAGACCATCGAGGAGATGGAGAGCAACTACGAGGGCTACAATTCGGGCGTCAGGGCGGTCATGAAGTCGGGCGTGAAGGGGCTGCGCGGCGTCGTGGCAGAGCTAATGGAGGCGCCCAAGGGCATGGAGGTCGCCATAGAGACCGCATTGGGCGCGTCGATGCAGAACATAGTCTGCGAGGACGACGACAGCGCCAAGGCCGCGATCAGATACCTGAAGGACAACAAGGCCGGGCGGCTCACCTTCCTGCCGATGAAGACCATAAGGGGCGGCGGGGACAGGAAAGACGCCGCAGTGGCGGAGGCCAAGGGCTTCATGGGCTACGCGGTGGGCAATATACGCTTCAGCGACGATCTGCTCGCGATATTCGAATATCTGCTGGGCAGGGTCGTCATCATGGACAACCTGGAGAATGCGGTGGCCGCATCGAAGCAGGCGGGTGGCAGGCTGCGTTTCGTAACGCTCGACGGCGATGTCATAAACGCGGCCGGCGCCATAACGGGCGGGGCCTTCAAAAATAGATCCGCGAACCTGCTGGCGCGGCGCAGCGAGATCGGCGAGCTCGCCAGGCAGCTGGAGGGGCTCGCGCAGGAGCGCGAAGGGATCAACAGCGCGATCGAGGGGCTGCGCGGGGACATAGAGGCGGACCGCGGGGCCATGAAGCGCGCGCAGGCCGCGCTGCGTGGCAAGGAGATGGAGAAGGCGGCGGCCGACAGCGAGGCGGCCAACCTAGCGGCGCGGCTCGCGGAGATGTCGGAGCGCGGCGTCAAGTGGGAGAAGGAGAGCGCGGGCATAAAGTCCGAGATGGAGAAGTCGCGGGGCATGATAGACAGCCTCCTGGCGGAGATCGAAGGCCTGAAGGCGAAGGAGGCCGAAACCGCGCTTGAGGCGGAGGAAGAGCTCAAGCGGCACGAGGATGAGAAGGCCGCCTTCGACAAGCTGAATGAAGAGGTGACGGAGATCCGGCTGAGGACCGCCGCGGCGGAGAGCGAAAAGCTCAATGCGGACAGGATCATAGAGCGGGTCAGGGCGAGCATAGCGGAGATAGAGGCGGACATCGAAGCGCGCCGCGCCAAGCTCGAAGAGGCCGGGCGCATGGAGGCGGAGCTATACACGGGCGATATCGACATCGCGGGGCTTCTGGAAGAGAAGGAAAACGAGAAGAAGGGCCTTGAGATAAGGCTGGAGATAATACGCGAGCAGCGGGCGAAGGCGGCCAGGCTGGCAGACGAGCTTGCGGCAGGCAAGGAGGAACTGGACGGCCGGCTGGCGGCCGAGCAGACGCGCAAATACGAGGCCGAGATACGGAAGGCGAAGAACGACACGCTGCTCGACTCCATGAAGGACAAGCTGTGGGAGGAATTCGAGGTGTCGTACATACAGGCGATCGAATTCAAGAAGGGCGGCTTTGTCATGGGTCCGGCGGTGAAGGAGAGCCGCGAGATCAGGAACCGCATGAAGGTGCTCGGCGAGGTGAATGTAGGCGCCATACGCGAATACGAGGCCGTGAGCGAGCGCTACGAGGTGCTGACCGCCCAGCGCGCGGATCTGACAGGGGCGATAGCCTCGCTGAGGAAGCTCATAGAGGACACGGACAAGACCATAAAAGAGAATTTCCGCACGAATTTCAACAAAGTCGTGGACAACTTCAGCGAGACCTTCCGCATGCTATTCGGCGGCGGGAAGGGCGAACTGAGGCTTGAGGATGAAAACAACCCGCTGGAATGCGGCATAGAGATAAGCGCCCAGCCGCCCGGCAAGAAGCTGCAGAACATGAACCTGCTTTCGGGCGGGGAGCAGGCGATGACGGCGATAGCGCTGATGTTCTCGATATTGAAGGCGAAGCCGACGCCGTTCTGCATACTCGACGAGGTGGACGCGGCGCTCGACGACAGCAATATAAACCGCTTCGCCAATTATCTGGAGAATTTCGACGAGACGCAGTTTGTGCTCGTCACGCACCAGAAAGTGACAATGGAATACGCGAGCGCCCTCTACGGCGTGACGATGCCGGAGGAAGGGATCTCCAAGATATTGTCGCTGCATATCGGCGAGGCGGAGACGAAGGAATTCGCCATGCAGCTGTAGGGGCCGGCCAGGGCCTGGCTGTTGGCGCGGCACCGTGTGGGGCAGCGCTGGCGGGCATATGTGCAGCCTGGCCGCTGGGGCGGGCGTACTGCGCCGGCCAGGGATCTGGCTGTTGGCGCGGCCGCCGCGTTGGGCAGGCGGCCAGGGCCTGTGGCATTAACATTGATATAAATGCGTATTATATAGAGAGGTAACTGAATTGGCTTTTGGAGGCAAATCATTTTTCGGCAAATTGCAGGAGAAGATCGAGCGCGTGATCTTCCAGCGCCCCGCCATAGACGAGGGCATGCTTGAGGAGCTTGAAGAGGCGCTCATAACATCGGATATAGGCATGGATACCACCGAACGCATAGTCTCGGAGCTGCGGGAGGCCATAAAGCGGGAGCGGCTTTCGGGCGCGGACGAGGTAAAGGCGCAGATCGCCGCCATCGTTGAGGGCATCGTGGACAAGGGCGAGCGGCACGCGATCTGCGGCAGCACGCCGCTGATCATCATGATGATCGGCGTGAACGGCGGCGGGAAGACCACATCCATCGCGAAGCTTGCCCATATATTCAAGCGCGAAGGCAAGTCGGTGCTCCTGGCGGCGGCGGACACATTCCGCGCCGCGGCGGGCGAGCAGCTGGAGATATGGGGCGAGCGCGTGAACGTCAATGTGATAAAGCACAAGGAGGGGGCGGATCCCTCAGCAGTGATATACGACGCGATACAGTCCGCCAAGGCCAAGGGCATAGACGTGCTCATATGCGACACGGCGGGGCGGCTGCAGACCAAGAAGAACCTCATGGCGGAGCTTGAGAAGATGAACAAGGTCATCGGCAGGGAGTTCCCGGAGGCGGCCAGGGAGAACCTGCTCGTGCTGGACGCGACCACAGGCAAGAACGCGGTTTCGCAGGCGCGCGAATTCGGCCAGGCGGCGGAGATTTCGGGCCTGATCCTGACGAAGATGGACGGGACCGCCAAGGGGGGCATCGCCATTACCATTTCAGACGAATTCGACCTTCCCGTGAAATACATCGGCCTGGGCGAAAAGATAGACGATCTGGAGGCCTTCGACCCCGCAGGGTTCGCGGCGAGCATATTCAGCCAGGGGCAGTATGGGCAATAGCCCATAATAAAACAGAAAGAATCAAGCAAATGAGCAAACCGATTGTAGCCGTGGTAGGCAGGCCTAACGTAGGCAAATCAACCTTTTTCAATAGGATCGTCGGCAGGCGGGTATCGATAGTCGAGGATACCCCCGGCGTGACGCGCGACCGCATATACGCGGAGGCCGAATGGGGCGGCATGGAATTCGCCCTGGTAGACACGGGCGGCATAGAGCCTGACAGCGAGGACGTCATATTCTCGCAGATGCGCGAGCAGGCCGAGGTGGCCATGGACACGGCCGCCGTCATCGTTTTCATGGTGGACGGCAAGGACGGCCTTACATCGTCGGATCGCGACGTGGCGGATATGCTGATGCGCACGAAGAAGCCGATAGTCGTGATAGTCAACAAGGTGGACTCGCCCAAACAGGAGGAGAACCTATATGATTTCTACGAGCTCGGCCTGGGCGAGCCGATAGCTATATCGGCGGCGAACATGCTTGGGCTGGGGGATGCCCTGGACGCGGTAGCGCAGAACCTGCCCGCCGCCGATGGCGCCGATGACGACGAAGCCATAAAGGTGGCCGTTATTGGCAGGCCCAATGTGGGCAAATCCTCGCTGGTAAACGCCATTTTGGGCGAAAACAGGGTCATCGTCTCGGACATAGCGGGGACGACGAGGGACTCGATCGACACGCCCTTCGAGAGGGACGGCGAGAA
>JAIRSA010000205.1 GCA_031255695.1 Eubacteriales Family XIII. Incertae Sedis bacterium
GTGTGCGAAGGCAGCATCACACGCGAGGAATACATGGAGGCCATAGCGAGCGTGACGGCCTTCCTGAACGGGAGGGACAGGGAGCTCACGGACCATCTGCGCAGGAAGATGGAAGAGGCCTCGGCGCGGCTTGATTTTGAGGCTGCCGCAGCCTACCGCGACTATCTGGCTGCCGCAGGCTCGGTAATAGAAAAACAGCGGGTGGTGCTGCTTTCCGGCGGTGATATTGACATTGTGCTTTCGGCCCAGGGCGAGAAGGACGCGCATGTCGTGGTCTTTTTCGTGCGCGACGGGAGGCTTTCGGGCAGGGAGAGCCACCATCTGCGCAGCACGGGCGGCGAACAGGCCGCCGAACTGGTCTCTGCGTTCATGAAACAGTATTACATCAACCAAAGCCATATACCAAAGGAAGTGCTGCTGGACGAAGCTTTCGCGGATCTGCCGCTGACAGAGGAATGGATGTCGGGCCTGCGTGGGAGCCGCGTGCGGATCTATGTGCCGCAGAAGGGCGACAAAAAGGCCCTGCTGGAACTGGCGAAGAACGATATCGCCAACACGGCGCGGCTGCTGGATGAGAAGGCCCGCGCACAACGCGAGAAAGACAGCGCAATCGGCCAGGCATTTGCGGGCTTCCTGGGGAGCGCCGCCCCCGCCGACAGGCTGTGGCGCGTGGAGGCCTACGACATCTCCAACATAGGCGGCGCCGATTCGGTCGGCGCCATGGTCGTGTTCGTGGGAGCCAAGCCCGCGAAGAAGGACTACCGGCGGTTCAGGATCAGGACTGTGGAAGGCGCGGACGACTATGCCAGCATGCAGGAGGTCGTATACCGGCGCTTCCGCAGGATGGAAGACGGCGACGCGGGTTTTGGCGAATATCCGGATCTGATATTACTCGACGGCGGGTTGGGCCACGTAAATGCCGTCATGCAGGTGATGCAGGGGATGCGCCTGGACATACCCGTGGCGGGAATGGTAAAAAATGACAGACATCGGACCAGGGGGCTGATCTACCGGGGGGAGGAGCTCGAACTGAAGGCGCACCCGTTGCTGTACCATTATATAGGGACAGTCCAGGAGGAGGTCCACCGCTTTGCCATAGAGTACCACCGGGGCCTGCGCGCCCGCACGCTGGTACATTCGGAGCTTGACGATATCGAGGGCATAGGCGAGAAGCGGCGCGGCGCGCTGCTCGCGCATTTCGGGGGCCTGGAAAGGATAAAGGCGGCGACGGAAGACGAGCTAGCGGGCGTGCCAGGCATGAACAGGGCGGCCGCGCGAAAAGTGAAGAGCTATTTTTCAGGCAAGCCTGTTGAAAATCCCGTACAATGATGTTATAGTAGAACTGATACTGTTCTCCGACTAAAATCATGGCATCTTTGCGGCTGATTCGCCGCCCTGCTTCGTTGCAAAGCCTCGCCGAACCTTAGGTTCGCCTGCGCTTTGCGCACCTATCCCCGTTTGCGTCCTTTGCAAACGGTCGGAAGGTGCCATGCGAGAATTCCCCGGCTTTAGCCTGGTGGAATTTACCGCTGCGTCTAGCAGGGCAGCAAATCATCGAGCAAATCTTAGCCACGTTTCAGTCGGAGAACAGTATGAATGCAATCATAGGCATCCCGCCGGCTGGCAGTTGGCGGGCATTGATGGGCACCCATCCGCAAGCAGGCAGGTGGGGTCAGGCGCCCGCCCCTACAGGGCGTATTATGCGGCTTTTGATGAGTGGCGCTCAGATGGGCCGGATTTGGGAGGATTGGAAATGCCAGATAATAACGACAAGAAACGCCAGCAGGAAGATGCGGACTACATCACATTGGAATTTGACGACGGGGAAAGCATCGAATGCGAGATCATGGGGGTGTTTGACTACCAGGGGAAGGAGTATATCGCGCTGATTCCTGATGACGGGACCGACGACGTATATATCTACGGCTACAAAGAGGTCGGCGACGACGAGTTTGAGCTGGTGGATATAGAAGATGACGATGAGTTCGCGTCGGTGGTCGATGAATTTGAGCGACTGACGGCCGAAGAGTGAGCCTTTGCCGCAGGCAGGCCGTACGCAATATGAAAGAATACGATATAATAATAGTCGGCGCCGGCGCAAGCGGGGTTTATGCCGCCTACGAGCTGACTAAGCTCGGCAGCGCCGCGAAAGTGCTGATGATAGACAAGGGGGCGCCGCTTGAGAAGAGGCTGTGCCCCATCAAGTCCGGGGCGGCAGCCAGCTGCGTCAAATGCGACCCATGCCACATAATGAATGGCTACGGCGGCGCGGGGACACTGTCGGACGGCAAATACAACATTACGACAAAGTTCGGCGGCGATCTCCATAACTACGTGGGCATGGATGAAGCGCTGGGGCTGATGGAGTACGTGGATGAGATCCTGTGCGCCCTTGGGGGCGCGGAGGCGAGGCTGTACTCCACTGCGGACACAGATCTAAGGACGCTTGCGCTCCGGAACAACCTGCACCTGCTGGACGCCAAAGTCAGGCATCTCGGCACGGACAGGAATATCAAGATCCTTGAGAAGATATTCGATTATACAAAAGACAGTGTCGA
>JAIRSA010000178.1 GCA_031255695.1 Eubacteriales Family XIII. Incertae Sedis bacterium
CCGCAGCCTGAACGTCGATCCGGAGTATTATTTTGAAGTAGAGGCATTCTCCAGCGGCACACCCCGTTACGTGGAAAACACGTTTGAAACGCGGGGCAGAGGCGCTGAACTCGATTTGACAAGACAACCGGCAGGCGGCACTACGAGCACAGACAGAGTAATGACATATGAAACTTACGGTAAAGACGAGGTGTATGTATTTAACGGCATCACGCCCGGCACCTACACTTTAAAGCACACTTTCGGGGTTGGAATCTGGGGCCCAGAGCTACTGACGGAAGAACAGCTGATAGGTACAGGTACCCAGCCTACAGTCACTGCACTCAACCTGACGCAGTTTGGCATAGGTTCGACCCAATGGGGCACCGTCGAAGTAAGGGTGTACCCGGGTGAGACAAGCGGAAGAATAGAGGTGACCTTCAAATACGACGATGACCCAGGCGACGAGACCCCGGCGACATTCGTCAAGGTGCATTCCTCCGTGCGCAATAGCCTCAGGATGGGGAAGACGCTGGATCTGAAATGGGAGACGGACGGCACGTCCTATGAGTTCGTCTCAAGCAACCCCGGGGTGGCAAGGGTCGATCATGACGGCCGCGTCACGGCAGTGAGGCCCGGCACTGCGGTCATCACGCTGAGGGCACTGGACAGCAGCGCCCTGGTTTCATCAATGATGCTGACCATAACACCGTAAATATTGCCAGTTGCCAGCCAAGCGACAAACGCGGGCGGCGTGATACGCATAATGCGCATCGCGCCGCCCGCGCCGTTTTTTGCCGCCAAGGCCGCCGCCCTATGATGCCCCGTCTGCTGCGGACGATGACGCTTTCCGGCGCCATAGGCACCTTTACATCAAAAGGCAGGCCGCTGCCGTACATCCCCCGCCCCTGCCGGGCAACATCTATCAAAATATTACGCAAATTGGTCGGCATTTTACATTCTTTCCGAATAGCATTGAATATCGCTATCACCATGAATATAATGGGATTGCAATGGCTATCCCTGCGTGCGCCGCAGGGCAGCAAATCTTACCCATCCTATGCCACCTGTGGAAAGCGGCTCTTCCACGGGCGCACCATCCGGAATATCTTGCGGTATTCAAAGAAAGGAGAGTCCAATGAAAACGAAAGGATTTCGTTCCCGCCCGACCACCGCAGGCACAATCGCCATCATGTGCCTGTGCCTGCTCATCGCATTGGCCATGCCGTTCGGCGCCACGGCTGCCGACGAGCCTGCGGAGCCGGCCAATCTGTCGCTGAATCCCGACGCGGTGGCCACGGCGTCATTTTCACGTGAGAACCAGGGGCATTATGTCAATAATTGCCGCGACGCCAACAATTCCACCCGATGGTCGAGCGACGGCAGCCCCAACGGCAATAACGACTGGGTGCAGATCGACCTGCAGCAGGCGTACAACATCCATCATGTCGTACTTAGGTGGGAGGCCGCCTATGGCAGCGCCTACAGGATCCAGATCAAGATGGATCCCGAAGATGAATGGACCGATGTTGTGACCCGCACGAACGGCACCGGGGGTGTCGAGACACTCGAAATATTCCAGAACGCCCGCATCGTGCGCATGCAGGGCGTCACGCCAGCCACAAACTACAAATATTCGCTGTGGGAGTTTGAAATCCACGGCACTGAGATCATACCGGAAGTCCCAGTGAACGTGGCCCTTGAAAAGCCCGCGCGCGCTTCGTCCACCAGCACGGAGAACGACGGCGCCTATGTCCCGGCCAATGCCGTGGACGGCGATCTGGCCACGCGCTGGTCCGCCAACGAGGATGCCGGCAACTGGATAGACGTGAACCTCGGCGCCCCCTACATAATCAGCCAGGTAGTCATCCACTGGGAGGCCTCATATGCGCGGGGCTATACCATACAGACATCCAACGACGGCGAAGCCTGGACGGATGTCTATACCGAAGCAGCCGGGGATGGAGGGATTGACGCCATAGACATATCGCCTGCCGTGACGGCCCGCTGGGTCCGCGTCCAGGGCGTGGCCAAGAGCGGGGAGTACGGCTACTCCATCTACGAGATCGAGGCCTACGGCATAGTGCCGCCGCCCGATCCTGCCCCCAGATGGCCGGCGTCCTCTAGCCTGACATTCGGGGACATCACCGCCGACAGCATCACGGCCGTGTGGACCCCCGCCACAGACAACAAGGAAGTGACCGGATACCAGGTGTATGTGGGTAGCCGGCTCGCGGCCACGCTGGACGGCGCCGCCAGGTCATACACTGCGGCCGGGCTGTCGCCGGGGCGCCCCCATTCCTTCAGCATCATCGCCTTCGACGAGAACGAGGCATTGAGCAGCCGCCTGCAAGGCAGCGCAGTGACCGTATACGACAATGCGGCCAAGGCCTTTTCCACCACATATCCGGGCAGCTACAGCGAATGGACTAACGGCCTGCTTGCCGGCAATGGGAAACTGGGCGCCATAATTTTCGGCGATCCCCTTAATGAGACTGTAGTCTTCAATGACAAGGAATTCTGGATGGCCAGGACCGAAAGCCGGCCATACCGGACATTCAAGGTCTTCTCCCAGGAAGAGCTGCAGGAGATACGCTCCCTTCTCCTTGCGGGGAGCTGGGCCGCCGCCAACCGGGCCGCTACGCCAAGCGGCTATTGGCAGGACGGAGGCGAGGGCAGCAAGCATCCGGGATTCAAGATGACGATCGCCATCCCTGAAAACGGCCCCGTGTACGACTATGCCAGGGCCACCGACTATTCGTCCGGCACGGTTTCCGTCTATTGGAATGACGAAAAGGGCGACTGGGAACGCACGACATTCGTTTCGCGCCCCGACAACGTCACGGTGCAGTACCTGCCCGCGCCGGAGGGCGAGACCTTTGACTGCGAAATCGGGCTGTCCGTCGACCCCGGCATGCATCTCAGCGTCAACGCGGCGCAGAATACAAGCACCGATTTCCTGAACCTGCGCGGCAAATACACCGGGCAGCGCTACAACGCCGGCTACGAAGGCGTCACAAGGATCATCACCGACGGGCAAAAGGCGGTCGCCGGCAACAACGTGTCTGTCACGGATGCCAGCTACGTGCTGCTGCTCACGCGCACCCAGCGCTATGACGGCACATTCTATGAAGGGGGCGTCACTGCCGAGACAGAGTGGGGCAGGGAGCTCATCCAAAGGGATCTGCAGGCCCTGGGCGACACCTACAGCTATAGCCAGCTCCTGGAACGCCACGTTTCCAACCATAAGGAGATCTTCGACAGGGTGGATCTAGGCTTCGGCGCGTCCATAGCCGAACGCTCCCTGACCAACGAGCAGCTTCTGGGGATCCAGAGGGGTTCGGGCACGCTCGTGCCGGCCCTGATGGAGCGGCTGTTCTATTCCGGGCGCTACCATCTGATGGCGTCGGGCGGCGCAAAGGAAGCCCCTGACCTGCTCGGCAACTGGACGGGCGACGCAAACGTCGGCTGGAGCGGATACTATCATCTGGACGCCAACCTCAACCTTCAGATTTCCGGCGCCAACATAGGCAACATGCCTGAGATAATGGAGGGCTATTATTGGCTCAACGAACAGTGGGTCCCGGGCGAGAGGGATATCGCCAGGGATATGCTGGGCGTGCGCGGCCTCGTCACCCCAGGCAATGCCCCCTATGGCAGCGACGGGCAGATCTCCGCGCTGAGCTATGACTACCCCTATCAGTACGTCACAGGCGGCATGTCGTGGCTGCTCTACCCATTCTGGGAATGGTATCAGATCTCTGGCGACAAGGCATTCCTGGAAGAGCATTTCTACCCGATGATCCGCGAGATGGGCGACTTCTATGAGGACTTCCTCGTCGAGAAGGACGAGAACGGCAAATACATATTCCTAGGCTCCATCTCGCCCGAAAACACGCCCTCCGGCGCGCGCCCCTTGGCAATAAATTCGATATACGACATATCCGGCGCCAAGTTCGCCCTGGAGAAGCTGATCGAGACGTCCACCCTGCTGGAGAAGGATACGCCAGAGGATATAGCCAAGTGGCAGGCGATACTCGACGCCCTGCCCCCCTATCTCATCAACAATGCGGGCGCCCTGGCCGAATGGTCCTGGCCCTCGCTGGCAAATTCCAGCAGCTACGGCCACCGCCATTCCAGCGGCATGATGCCCGTGTGGCCGTATAGGGAGATCACGCAGGACTCCGACAGCGCACTGTTCAATGCCGCAGTGGTGGCACAGCAGAGGAAGGACGCCAATAATTTCAACTTCAACTACGAAAACGCCGGCCACGGCCTGCTGCATGGCGCGCTTATAGCCGCCAACCTGGGCATGTCGGAATCGGTCAACAACAAGCTGCTGAGGATGGCCAGCAGGGACTACTATTACAACAGCCTCTCGACAGCGCACTATAATAACTACGGGACATTCGCCGCCGATGTGGTCAACTCCCTCCCGACCATACTGATGGAGATGCTGGCGCAGAGCGACGTAGGCAGGCTTGAGCTGCTGCCGGCCCTGCCGGAAACCCTATCGAAGGGGTCCATCTCCGGCATGCTCGGAAGGAGCCGCTTCAAGATCGACGATCTCACGTGGGATATGGAGAACAAGACGGTGGATGTCAAGATCACGTCGGACATCGATCAGACATTGACCCTTATCCAGCGTGAGGGGATTATCAAGATCGACGGGGATGCGGATATAGCCGCCAGCCCCCTGGGCAATATAGCCCGGCTGGTGTCCCTTGAGGCGGGCGAGCCCGCAAGCCTGCACCTCGTGCTGACAGGCGGTGAGGCCCCGACGACATTCGTCAAGGTGCATTCCTCCGTGCGCAATAGCCTCAGGACAGGGAAGACGCTGGACCTGCAATGGGAGACGGACGGCACGTCCTATGAGTTCGTCTCAAGCAACCCCGGAGTGGCAAGGGTCGATCATGACGGCCGCGTCACGGCATTGAGGCCCGGCACTGCGGTCATCACGCTGAGGGCACTGGACAACAGCGCCATGGTTTCATCAATGATGCTGACCATAACACCGTAAATATTGCTAGCCAAGCGACAAACGCGGGCGGCGTGATACGCATAATGCGCATCACGCCGCCCGCGCCGTTTTTTGCCGCCAAGGCCGCCTGGACGCTGCTATGAAGCGCCCGCTGGCCGCTTTTGGACACCAGGCGCTTTTTGCCGGACACCGGCCGCATTAGGCGGCGTGTGTGCGGCGCCTGGGGCCTTCGGCGCCGGCAAACCAGATCAGCCTGTGTACACTGTCTTGCCGGCTATGATGGTTTCCTTGACCTTCAAGGTGGCAGTGGCCTTGTCCATGCCATGCCACGGATGGTCCAGAACGACGAAATCCGCCGCCTTGCCGGCCGTGATGGAGCCCCTTTCGGATTCTTCGTGCGCGGCCCAGGCGCCGTTTATCGTAAACATCTTCAGCGCCTCCGCCAGCGGTATGTTCCTGCTCGGATCGGGATTGTCCACACAGGCGTCTATGCCCCTAAGCGGTTCGAGCGGCGTGACGGGGCTGTCGGAGCCGCCGCATATCATCCCGCCGGCGCGGAGGATGCGCGCGAACGGTTCGTTGCGGGAAGCGCCCTCCTTGCCGAATCTCTGCTTGTATACGCTGTCTTCGCCGCTATCCCATTCGAGGGTGAACGCGGGCTGCATGGCGAGCGTCAGGCC
>JAIRSA010000105.1 GCA_031255695.1 Eubacteriales Family XIII. Incertae Sedis bacterium
GCTATAGACGTTTCGCTGATGTTCATCGACGAGTTCGACGCATTTTATCATTTTGAGATGGCTGAGGAGCTCGTGGGGATTTTGGAGCGTATGCCGGGTTTCCAGGCCATCCTGACATCACATAACACAAACCTGCTGTCCAACCGCATCATGCGCCCGGACTGCTATTTCATCCTGACCGGGGAGAAGCTCACGTCTTTTGCCAATGCCACCGGCCGTGAACTTAGAGAGGGGCACAATCTGGAGAAGCTCTATATGAGCGGTGAATTCGATGGCTGAAGGCAAACGGAAGATCCTTGTGCTGGTCGAAGGCGCAAAAACAGACGCGGCATTGATGGGGCGCCTACTGTCCACCTATCAAATTGACGCAAAGTATGAGATCGTTTCTTACCGCACAAATATTTATACATTGTACCAAGAAATGTTTGAGGAGAACGATCCGTCCGACATGGACTTGCTTGGGCTGCTGAAATCGCGCGAATCTGATCCGGCGAAAAAAACGATGTTCGACGATTTCTATTCTGATATATTTTTGATTTTCGATCTCGATCCGCAAGATCCTGGCTTTACACCCAATAAGATCCGTAGGCTCGCAAGGTATTTTGTGGAATCGTCCGATATGGGCAAGCTGTACATCAATTATCCGATGGTAGAAGCGTTCTATCATATGGCGTCAATACCGGATCCGAAATTCGATTCTTATTATGCCAGCCTTGACGAACTAAGGGCTGGGGGATATAAAGCCCGTGTTAACCGTGAGAACCGTGACCATGATTATCGCAAGTTCGCCGCCACCAAAGAAGAATGCAGCGTGGTCATCGCGCAGAATATGGATAAGGCGTGGGGGCTTGTCGGCGGCGGGCCAGGAGATGGGCTGCCTCCTGCGCAGATTGGGATAATAGAGGCCCAGCTGGACTCTATACGGTCTGATAGGCGGGTCGCGGTGCTCAGTGCTCAGCACCTGCGTTTTCTTTGTTCCTGAGTACAATCCGAACTTGCTGCGGTGATTTCCGATAATGCCAGGGGCCACAGGGGCGGCATTTGTGCCCATATTCATTTACATTTACATAAAATATATGTAATTTTATAGCAGCAGTTGTTGACTTGCTGTTTTGCCATTAGTATAATGATGGTAAAAGAAGGCGACACCGTTGCGGCAGCGCCGGGGGTGGTCTGAAATTATTATCTATATCTATTGCCCTACTGACGGCAAGGCCGGCCCGGCGCACGCATGCGGGGGCGGGAATGCCTGGCTTGGACTCAATCGAGGATATTGCACAGCACCACAGATGTTGAAGAATATGCGTTTCTAACGGGATAAAAAGGAGGGCTTGCCCCTGACATTATGAAGAGAACGCAATAGCCCAGAAACGGCCGGACGGCCGCAGTGGGGCAAGTATGGGCCTGTACGTTTGATAGGCTACATGCTGAAGCTGCTTTGGGAAGAGGCCTGCGGCATCCGGGATGCCCGCGCCGCGCTTCCCCATGCGGCTGACGCTGTACAATACGCGCACTTCCGCCGAAAGGATGTTTTCGGTGCCGAAAGAGGAGCTCGGCACAGGAAACGCCTGGGCTGTGGGGGGCGCAGGGCAAGGAGCCGCGTGCTGCCAGGCGGATGGCGATGGCTGCCGAATGGCGCGGCCGGGCCGGATGGCGATGGCTGCCGTGTGGCGCAGCCGGGCCGGATGGCGATGGCTGCCGGGGCGCTTGCGCTGAACTGGACGAAAGGATCGTATCGGAAAAAGGACGTATCGCAATGGGAAGGTTTTGCCCCGCATGTGGGCGGGGCCGAAGGCTGCGGAATCTCCGAGGCCTCCGGGACCCGGGTTTTGCCCATCTTGTGGGTGGGGCCGAGGGCCCTGGAATCGCCAGAGTTTCCGGGACTCGGATTTTGCCCGGCATGTGGGCCTAGCCGAAACAATGGAGCGGGCTGTATGTTCAATATGGCGGCAGAATGCAGGATACGTGGGCGAAGGGGGCCGCTTTCGTTATTGTAAGCCTGCAGTTTTCCATCGCCAATGTTGGATTATGCAATCCCTCCAATGCATATGGTGCGCATACGGCGCCCATAGAAAGGAGAGAGTCATGAGAAAATTATGTTCCTTGTTCGTCTGTGTATTGCTGCTCGTCACATGCCCCTTTAGTTCACTGGCAATCAGCAGAGATCCGTTCACTGACGCCTTTTCCCTGCAGTATAACATGATGGCCGATGAGGAGGCGTATGCAAAGCTCAACGCCGTGCCCCTCGCCCCAGGAGGCGGCGGCGTATTGCCGCAGCTTGCGGGGAAGACGTATAACATCACGGACGGGAATGGCATGGCGTTTGGCATCGCGTTCGGCGCACAGGGCGCGGGCGTTTCGGTTTCCGCCCAGCTGCCGCTGCCGCCTTTCGTGGAAGGCGACCCCACGCAGGTGGCGTTCGAATCGGAGTATGCGGGGCTTGCGGCGAACGACTTCGTGCTCGTGGGGTTCCGCGAGCCAGAGACTGCGAAGGCCTGGTCCGTCATCCTGAACCTGAAGAATGGCCTCGCTGCCGTCTATGAATTGTTTTTCGTGGAATCGCCAGGCTGGGGCGCCCCAACGCCCGCCCGCGAGGCGCAGCGGAATGTCTACCTGGGCAAAGCTGATGGCATAGGCGCTCCGATGAGGCTGCCATCGGCCACGAACCGCCTGACCGGCAAAGCGGTCCTGTGGGAGAACGATCTGGGCAGCTTCTTCACGAACTACGGCACACGTTCGTGGTCGGCTTTCTATCCGCTGGGCCAGCCGGAAGGCATGGCCGGATCATGGACGGCGCCGTCCGACTATTTCGACTTCCATGACGCGCGCCATTTCGTGTACTCCCGCACGGAATCCGTCTACTCTGGCGCGACGCTGATCGAGCTGCTCGACCTGCACCTCGTGTCGCAGATCGGCCTTAAGATCGGCTTCGACGCGGATGACACGCTGGAGTTCCAGCTGTACAAAGGCAAGGGCAAAATCCTCGGCTCCTATGCGGCCTACGGAGGCTTCGCCGCAGCCGAGTACCCGGATGGCATGTTTGGCCGCTTTGCCTATCGGCCGAACAGCGAAAAGCTGACAAAGGAAGAAGTCACACAGGCCATAGAGGAGGAAGGCTCCTGGAAGGGCGCGTTCGGCGGCCCTGGCAAGGACGAAAAGATGTATCCCCTGACGGACAAACTCAACGGCAAGTCGTTCTCCCTCGTATTTGACGACGGCCTTACGCTGGAGTATGAGTTCGCGGGCGTAAACGACATGAAATTCCGCGAGAAGGGCGCACCGGACTGGATAAGCGGGCGCTATGAGGCCTTCGAGGTCGATGCCAACCTGATCTTCTTCACGCATGCGATCGATGACGACTTCCCCGACAAGATCTACTTGAATGTCGTCGATTTCGACAATGGGCTTGCTACCTGCATGAACTCGGAGATCCTTGTCGACGAGGTGAGCCCGCGCATGTGCATACCTTCGTTCCATTTCGGCGTCCTCAATATGGACGGCATAAAGCCTGTATCGCAGCGCCACGGCTTCTCCGAAGGCCTGCTGGGCACCTCGTTCACGTGGACATACAATGACTCCATGGTTTCGCAGCATTATTATGCCACGCCTGACTCGCTGTATTATGCGATCATGGGGCAGGACGGCGAGGCTTTCCTGATGTGGAGCTGCGATGCCTGGTACGTGAAATTCCGTGAAAATGTCTACCTCATCAGCTGGATGGAGTCGTTCGGCCCGGGCCAGAACGATTCCAAGATCTTCAACCTGAACACGATGCATGACGCCGGCGTATGCTACGGCATACCCGACGGGGCGCCATTCGAATACAACACATACGGTTCGGAGGCGCGCCACGCCGGCACGGTGGATGTGTCTGACATTTATGACAAAGATGAGCAGGTCAAGGTCCCTGACACTGGCGGCAACGCCGGCGGCAACACCGGCGGCTCAGGCAAAGGCGACGGCAGCACCGGCGGTGGCGGCAGCACTGGCGGCATTGTCGGAGGCGGCGGCAGCACCGGTGGCGGCGGTGGCGGCGGTGGCGGCGGTGGCGGCGGCGCGAGCGTCGCTCCGGGCACCCAGGTGATCGAGCCGCAGGAAGTCGCCATGAGCGATTGGACGCTGCCAGGCGTCACGCCGCGCGAGCGCGACTTCACGGATGTGCCGCAGACCAACTGGGCGCATGACTATATCGACCGGCTTGCGGCGTACGGCATCGTCGACGGCTATCTGGAGGCTGACGGCACGTACACCTACAAGCCCGATGGCCTGATCACGCGAGCGGAAATCATCAAGCTGATCGTGGCGTCCCGCTCGCTGCCGCTTGAGGAAAACTTCGACGGGTCTGCGTTTGCGGACTGGTCTTCTGTGGAAGACTGGGCGAAGCCATATGTGGGCGCTGCGGTGAAGGCCGGCATTGTGAACGGCTCGCTTGAGAACGATGCGCTTTACATTTATGGAGGCCGCAACATATCAAGGCAGGAGATGATTGCCATGGCCGTCCGTGCGCTCGGCATCGAAGTGCCGGCAGGCGCGGCTGCCCCTGCCGGGATTACCGATTTCAACGACACTGGCGCATGGGCGCGCGACACGGCGGCTTTCGCCGCGTCCAACGGCATGATCAACACCGATGGCAGTGTGCTTAGGCCGCGGGCGGATGCGGCGCGTTCAGAGGCTGCCATGGTCCTGTACAAGCTGCTGGAGCGCCTGAACGCCTGATGAGCCGGCACTGATGCGCCGAAATGCGCCTTGCGGCACCTGCTGCGCTGCTGCGCAACGCAGCGCGATCGGGCGCGGGCCACGTGCTGGCCGATGAAGCGTCAAGCGCGAACAGGCGCGGGCCACGTGCGGGCGCAATGAAGCGTCAAGCGCGATCAGGCGCCTGCGGGCGCAATGAAGCCAGCTAGGCGCAACAGGCACGACAGCTTTATTCAAAAGAGAATGCCCGGTTGGACAAGAGCCCAGCCGGGCATTTTTGTTGTGCGCCCGGCACTTTCTGCTGCCCGGTGTGAGTGTGTGGATTGGACGGTTATGTAGATTGTTGCCTGACATAAGGCGACATTACATGTTGCTTAACATTGCATTGACTTTTGTGCATGTGTTGGGTATAATATCGGTGTAGATCTACTACGGATCTGCGTATCGATCCTATTGCTGGGGGGCTATTTATGATTGTATATCACGGCAGCAATGTTGTGGTCAAAAGGCCGCAGCTTGTCCGCCAGACGCGGTTTTTGGATTTTGGCTACGGCTTTTATACGACCGAAAACGTAACGCAGGCGGTTTCGTTTGCTGATAAGGTATACCGCCGAAGAAAAGTGGGCTCGCCTATTGTCAGCGTCTATGAGATTGATTATGAGGCTGCATTCGCCGCCTGTTCGTTGCTCCGCTTCGATTCACCGAATGAGGCGTGGCTGGATTTCGTATATGAGAACCGCATGGGCACTTACAAAGGGAACCATTACGAATTGATTTACGGCGCGGTGGCGAACGACGATGTTTACGAAACTTTCAATCTGTTTACTGCAGGCGTATTGGACAGGGAGGACACGATTAAACGCCTAAAAGTCAAGGAACTGTATAATCAGCTTGTGCTTACATCCGAAAATGCGCTCACATTCCTTAAATTCAAATCCGATTTGGGCGGGGGGCAGAATGATGGACGAGAATAGATTTGCTTCGCAGCTTTTTTTAATAGTTCCGCAGGTTATCAGGCTTATCGTAGAGAAGCGCCAGATAGACGAAGGCGAAGCGGCTGAATTGTTTTATGTCTCTGAACTATACGCCCGGTTAGAAGATGAACAGACTAAACTGTGGCATCTAAGCCCGCCGGCGCTTTTTGAGATGTTCTGCGAGGAGCAGGAAACAGGCAAGATTACTTATCCAGAGGAGGCATAGGCATGAGCAAAGAGGGCAAATTCCTTGTTTTCTGTATTGAAATGTACAAGGCAGCAAAACATTTGACTGGTAAGGAAGTCATAGGGCTATTTAAACAGTATGGCATTATAGACTATGTGCTGTCTTGCTATGAGGCCCTGCATACAACAGGCACAAACTACATTATTGAGGACATCGATCTTTTCATCGAGGCGCGGCAGCCAGGATGAGCGGGCGGTATTAGCTGCCCCTATCAATTCAATCACTTGCGATGTGGCTGTACACCTTGAAACCATAGCATCTTTCCGGCAGATTTGCTGCCATTGCCCCAAATTACGATTTATAATTGAGGAAATTGCATAATTCTACAAAACATACGCAATGGGAATATTTGGCATACAAAAAATGGGGAAACTAAGCCGCTTTTCGTATGGAAAATTATGGAAACGGAGTCAAATGACCAATTATGCAATTTCCTCAATTAGCATTAGCTTGGCATTAGCTTAGCATTAGTTTGTGGGAAGTATCGGTTTTTTTGTTGATTTTAAACCTGCTTTGGGTTATTATATTGTAGTGTTAGCAAAACGGGGCGGGGGAGGCCGTTGCCGGGCTTTTTGGCGGCAAAGCGTGTTTGCCGGGCATGTATGCGGGTATAACGTTTTTGCTGTGTGGGGCAAGGCCGGGAACCTGCCGCAGATGTGCGGCGTGCCGATGGAATGCTGGCCGCTTGTCTGGGGATTGACGGATGCGGGCCGCTTGCGGGCCGCCCCATGGTGAGGAGGTTGTAATGGGAAACAAGTATATCGTGATTACAGAAGAAAATTTTGAAGATGAAGTGCTTAACGCGCCCCAGCCAATAGTCATAGATTTCTATGCGGACTGGTGCGGCCCTTGCAAGATGATCGAGCGCGTGTTCGACAACATAGTGGGCGAATACGAGGGCAAGATACGTTTTGGGAAAGTAAATGTGGACGATCAGAAGAAGCTTGCGATCAGGCACCAAGTGGCGCATATCCCCACCATGCTGTTCTTCAAGGGCGGCGAACAGGCAGAATGCGTCACAGGTGTCATTGACGAGGCACAGTTGAAAGAAAGGCTTGACCGGCTTATCTAATGCTGTCCGCCGGCTAAAACCGAAAACCGTGGCATCTCGCGGCAGATGTGCCGGCCTGCATTGCGGCACGGCGCGACCGGCCTGCGGATGCCGAGCATTGCGGCACGGTGCAACCGGCCTGCGGATGCCGAGCATTGCGGCACGGCAGGGCCGTGCACAAATTTTAGCCACGTTTCAATCGGCGAAGAGTATAAAATGTAGGTCGGCCCGGCCGCTTATGGTGACGTATGATTGGATTTGATTTGTTGTCCGCGTCCGGCCTGTTCATGCTGCTGTATGCGGTGAATTTTGTCATTGCGCTGACCATCATATTTCTGGAGAGAAAAGATCCCTCGGCGACGCTGGCATGGATATTGATACTTTTCATGGTGCCTACGGTGGGGATCGTTTTATATTTTTTGCTGTCGCAGAATATATCGAGGCAGAGGATATTCAGGCTCACGAAGCATGAAGAGTCGGTGATAAACCATGCGCTGCGGGATCAGATAAACGCACTGCGCAACAACAGTTTGATCTTTGTCAACCAGGCCGTGAAAAAATGGCAGAATATGGTATCGCTGCACCAGGTCTATGCCCGCTCGATCCTGACGCAGGACAACCACCTGTCCATCATCACGGATGGGCAGCATATGCTTGACTCCATGCTGGAGGACATAAAAAACGCGAGGCAGACGATAAACGTCGAGTACTACATCGTGAAGAAGGACGAGGTGGGCAACGCCTTGCTGGACGCCCTCAGCGAAAAGGCGCGGGAAGGCGTCGAGGTGAGGCTGCTGATCGACGCCATGGGGGGCCGGCAGTTTTCGCTGCGGGATATGGAAAAATTCAGGAGGGCAGGCGGCAAGTTCGCCTTTTTCTTCCCGCCCAAGCTGAAATTCCTGACCATGAAGCTGAATTACAGGAACCACCGCAAGCTTGTGACCATCGACGGCAGCATAGGCTATCTGGGCGGCTTCAATATTGGCAATGAGTACCTAGGCAGGGTCGAGAAATTCGGCTACTGGAGGGACACCCACCTGCGGCTCCAGGGCAGCGCGGTGCATAGCATGAACGCCAGGTTTGTGATGGACTGGAGGTCTGCGTCCAAGGAAGACATCTACATCACCGAGACATACATCCCAGAGCCCGGCAATGTCGGGGACGCTGCGGTGCAGATCGTCGCTTCGGGGCCGGATTCGTCGCACGAGGAGGTCAAGCATGGATACCTGAAAATGATATCTTCGGCGCGCAAGAACATATATATACAGACGCCGTATTTCGTGCCTGACGCCAGCATATTCGAATCGCTGAAGAATGCCGCCCTCTCCGGGATCGACGTGCGCCTGATGATACCGTGCATGCCGGATCACATGTTCGTCTACTGGGCCACCTACTCATATGCGGGTATGCTCATCGACGCGGGCGGCAAGGTATATATCTACGAGAATGGCTTCCTCCACGCAAAGACGATGACCGTTGACGGGGAAGTGGCGTCAATAGGCTCCGCCAATTTCGACAATAGGAGCTTCCGCCTGAATTTCGAGGCCAATGCCTTCATCTACGATCTCGACGAGGCGTACAAGCTGGAGGCCATATTCGAGGCCGACATCGCCAAAAGCCGCGAACTGACGCGGGCGATATACCGCAGCAGGTCCGGCGTGGTGAAATTCAAGGAAGGCGTGTCGAGGCTGCTGTCAGGGCTGCTGTAGGCGGCGCCGGGCTGGCGGGCTGGCGGCGAGGGCGGCCGGGCGCAAGTGGCGGACAGCGCCGGCGGCCAGGGCGGCCGGGCGCAAGCAGCGGACAGCGCCGGTCTGGGCACCGGCAGGGGCGGACAGCGCAGGCGGCCAGAGGGGCCGGGCGCAAGGCGGGCGCACAGCGCCAGCGGCGAGGGCGGCCGGGCGCAAGTAGCGGACAGCGCCGGTCTGGACACCGGCAGGGGCGCACAGCGCCAGACGGCCAGAGGGGCCGGCAGGGGCGGACAGCGCAGGCATAAAGATTACAGGAGGGCGTATGGCGCAGCTATATTTCAGATACAGCACGATGAACGCGGGGAAATCACTGGAGCTTATAAAAGTCGCATATAATTATGAAGAAAGGGGGAAACGCGTCCTGGTGCTTACGCCATGCATGGACAGCCGGAGCGGCATAGGCCGCATCGTGTCGAGGACTGGCATCAAGCGCGACGCCTTCCCTATATACGACGACACGGACATCCTGAAGATGTTCATATCCGAGAACGAAAAAGAAAAGATAGAATGTGTGCTCATCGACGAGGGGCAGTTCCTGAAGAAGCGCCACGTCCAGGAGCTTACAGAGATCGTTGACAGCTGCGAGACCCCCGTGATGGTGTACGGGCTGAAAAACGACTTCATGAACGAGCTGTTCGAGGGTTCCTACTACCTTCTCGTATATGCCGACAAGATAGAAGAGATCAAGACGATCTGCTGGTGCGGCAGGAAGGCGACCATGGTTGCCAGGGTGGTCGACGGCGAGTTCGTGAAAGAGGGCGAGCAGATAGTGATAGGCGGGAACAACATGTATGTGTCGCTTTGCAGGAAACACTACAATGACGGGCGGCTAGGGGATGAGGGCACCAGGCCCGCCAAATAGCGGCGCGGCCCGGCCACACCACAAGCCAGTGCGGCATGGCCGCTATCACGCCCGCGTGGGTCCGGCCGGCGGCAGGCGTGCGTGGAGGCCGAATTCGGGCAAGCCCACGCGCGCGCCTGACGGCCGCCGGCCGGCGGCAGCTTTCAAAGCAGGAGCGGCGGCAGAACCCGCCCGCGCATGCGTGGGTCCGGCCGGCGGCAGATCCCGCCCGCGTGGGCCGCAAACGGCCTGCCCTGCACATATATCAACTTGAGATGGACAACTTGATTGTTCTCTTCAAATATTGTATAATAGCCGTAGGGCGCATTATTGCATATTTGACGCCCTGCCCGGCGCGTGGGCGGCAGGCTGTGCCGCAAAGCAGCCGCCGTGCAGCCTGGCGTGTAGGCGGCAGGCCATGCGACAGACGCGCCACATTTGCGGGGATGGCGGATTATACGACAAGTGCCCCGCATTTAGTGCGTCGTAATAAGACATAGAGGGATGGCGGATGAAGATCGAGAAGCGGGCTTCCAATATCGAGAATGCCACGATAGGGCAGGAGGGCGGCGGATACAGCATAGGCTGTTTCCAAGGCAGCAATGAAGAGCTGCCCGCGATGCCGCAGCTTCTGCTGCACAGCTGCTGCGGCCCGTGCAGCACGGCGGTGATAGAGCGCCTGGCGAAGCGCTACCGCATAACGGTCTTCTTCTATAACCCCAACATCTATGATAGGGACGAATACGAGCGGCGCCGGGATGCCCAGATCAAATTCATCGACAGGTTCAACGCGCAGGCAGGGGCAGAGGAACGGGTGGCGCTGATGGAAGGCGCCTACGAGCCTGAGGTCTTCGAGCAGGCCGCCGCCGGCCTTGAGGGCGAACCCGAAGGTGGGCTGAGATGCAGCGTGTGCTTCCGCCTACGCCTTGAAAAGGCGGCGGAGGCCGCCATAATGGCGGGATGCGGCACCTTTGCGACCACACTCAGCGTGAGCCCGCACAAAAACCACGCGCTGATCTGCAGGCTGGGCAACGAAATATCCGTCCGCTACGGCATCGGCTTCCTTCCGGACGACTTCAAAAAAGGCGGCGGATACGGAAGAAGCGTGGAACTTGCCGCGAAGTACGGCCTGTACAGGCAGAGCTACTGCGGATGCCGCTTCGCGCTGGCCATGATGGGCCGCCAAGGCGCTGTGGCGGCTGGCGTGGGGGGCGTGCGGGACAAGCCATGAAATATGTGGATGTCGCCATTGACAACAACAGCGAGAAGACCGACAACCTGTTCACGTACGGCTGCGGGTTCGACGATGTGTCCGTAGGCAGCCGCGTGTTCGCGCCCTTCGCCAGGGGCGACAGGATAAGGGCGGCATATGTGTTTTCCGTCAAAGATGAGTTGGATGAGCCAGTCAAAGGGCTCAAGTACATAAAGGAAGTGGACAGCGAGCTGTCGCTCGACGCACACGCCATAGAGATATGCCTATGGATGAGGCGCCGGTACTGTTGCAGGTATATCGAGGCCGTAAAGTGCTTCGTGCCTGCGGGAAGCGCCTCAAAGCGCGGCCGGGAGCGCAAGCCCGCCTTTGCGGACATACCGGAGGACGTGCGGCACGGGCTGACCGAGGAACAGGCGGCAGCGGCGGCGCGGATAGCGCCCTGGATCGACGAAAGCCGCTTCAGGATCTTTCTGGTGCATGGCGTCACGGGCAGCGGCAAGACGGAACTGTACATGCAGGCGGTCGAGAAGACGGTCGCCTCAGGCAGATGCGCCATAGTGCTGGTCCCGGAAATATCCCTGACGCCACAGACGATAGGGCGTTTTATAGCGCGTTTCGGCCAGGGCAAGGTGGCCGCCCTGCATAGCAAGCTTTCCTATGGCGAGCGCTATGACGAGTGGATGCGTGTGGACAGGGGCGAGGCGCGCGTGGTGATAGGCGCCAGGTCGGCGGTCTTCGCGCCTTTCCGCGATATAGGGCTTATCATCGTGGACGAAGAGCACGAGGGCGCGTATAAGTCCGACGGCAGCCCCAAATATGACGCCATCGAGGTGGCCATAAAGAGGGCCAGGCAATGCGGCGCGGTCGTGATGCTGGGCAGCGCCACTCCATCCCTGACGTCCACATACAGGGTGGAGAGGAAGCTCTACGAGCGGATAAGCCTGACGAAGAGGTACAACGAGACGCCGCTGCCCTCGGTCAGCATCGTGGACATGCGCGAGGAGATGAAGAACGGCAACAAGACGATCTTCAGCCTTGAGATGTACAATGCGATGGACGAGGAGCTCAGGCGGGGGCGCCAGGTCATACTTTTCCTGAACCGGCGCGGCTATTCTGCCTTTGTTTCGTGCAGGGGCTGCGGATATGTGATGAAGTGCGGCGATTGCGGCATATCCCTCACATACCACAAGGCGGAGGACGAGGCCCAGTGCCACATATGCGGCGCCCGCCGCTCCGTGCCGGACGTCTGCCCCGAATGCGGCGGCAGGTACCTGAAGCTCTTCGGCATAGGCACGGAGAAGGTGGAAGAGACGGTGAACGCCCTGTTCCCGGACGTGGCCGCAGAGAGGATGGATCTCGACACCATAAAGAAAAAAGGGGATCTGGAGCGGATCATAGGCCGCTTCCGCAGGGGCAAGACCAAGATACTGATAGGGACGCAGCTGGTAGCGAAGGGCCTGGACTTCAGCAATGTGGGCCTGGTAGGCATAGTGGCTGCGGATATCACGCTGAATATCCCGGACTTCAAGTCGGCCGAGAGGGCGTACCAGCTTATAACCCAGGCGGCCGGCAGGGCGGGCAGGGGCGACGAGGCAGGGCACGTGATCATACAGTCGTACAAGCCCGATCATTACGCGATAACAGCTGCCGCCAACAATGACTACGCGGGTTTTTACCGGGCAGAGCTGCTGATGCGGAAAGCGATGGACTACCCGCCGTTCAGCGACTTGGCGCAGATCACCGTCTGCGCCGAAGACGCAGGCAGGGCGCGGGCGGAGGCGGACGCGCTTGCGGGGCTGCTGAGGGGCCGCGCGGACACGGCGGGCCGGCAGCGGATCCTTGGGCCGGGCGAGGCGCCCATATTCAGGCAGGGCGACATGTTCAGATACCAGATCTACGTGAAGGTCCTGCCTTCCGAGAGGGAGGGCTTCGAGGGCTTCATGCGGGAGAGCAAGCTGGCGGCCGCAGGGGTAAAGGCAAAAAAAGACAGGTATAGCGTCATAGTGGATATCAATCCTTATAGTTTCATGACATAATAGCCGTAGGAGGCGGCCTTAGGGCGCGGCGGCGCCAGGCATCGGCGGCATTGCGGCGGCATACAAGCCGCGGCGGGCGCCAGGCATCGGCGGCATTGCGGCGGCGTACAAGCCGCAGCGGGCGCCAGGCATCGGCGGCATTGCGGCGGCATACAGCCGCAGCGGGCGCCAGGCATCGGCGGCATTGCGGCGGCATACAGCCGCAGCGGGCGCCAGGCACGGCTGCCTTAGCGGCAGCGGCATAAAAGGGGGGGCAATATGGGTTTGCGCAATGTAATATTAGAAGGAGACGAAGTGCTCCGCAAGAGATCAAAAGAAGTCAAAGAGGTGAGCGGCAGGATCCTGTCGCTGCTCGATGATATGTGGGAGACCCTCGAAAGCTATAACGGGATCGGGCTGGCTGCGCCGCAGGTGGGGGTGCTGCGCCGCTTGGCGGTTATAGACACGGGCGCGGAAGGCGAGCGGATCGAACTGATAAACCCGCGGATCATAAGCGCAGAGGGCAGTGCGGAAGAGGAAGAAGGCTGCTTGAGCTTCCCAGGGCTCATAGGCATCGTGGAAAGGCCGCAGCGCCTGACCGTGGAGGCCATGGGCAGGGACGGGAAGCTTTTCACCATAGAAGGGGAAGGGCTGCTGGCGAAGGCGCTGAGCCACGAGATAGACCATCTCGACGGCGTCCTGTTCGTCGACAAGGCGATATCGCTGGAAGAGGCCTGATCCCGGCGCCGCAGGGCGCCGTGGGCACACCGGGCCAGGCCCTACACTGGCAGACACCGGCAAGGCAGTGCGGATCCCGGCGCCGCAGGGTGGCGTGGGCACAGGCCTTCGCCTCACGGTGCGCCGCAAGTTTCTGCCCGGCGCCCCTGGCGGGCGCGGGCACAGGTTTTTGAGAGGCGCGATGAAAATAGTGTATATGGGGACGCCGGAATTCGCAGTAGGGCCGCTGAAGGCGCTATGCGAGAACGGTTTCGAAGTGGCGCTCGTGGTCAGTAGGCCTGACCGGGCCAGAGGGCGGGGGAAGAAGATCCAAAGCCCCCCCGTCAAGGAGGCGGCGGAATACTATGGGATCCCTGTCATGCAGCCGGAGAGGCTGAAAGGCGACAAGGCATTTGCGCAGGCATTGGGGGATGTGGGCGCGGATCTCATAGTGACGGCGGCCTATGGGCAGATCCTGCCCGCAGAGATCCTACAGGCGCCGCGCCTGGGATGCGTGAACATCCACGCTTCGCTCCTGCCGAAATACCGGGGCGCCGCCCCGATACAGCGGGCCATAATGGCCGGCGAGCGGGAGACAGGCGTGACGCTGATGTGGATGGCCGAGGAGATGGACGCGGGCGACGTGATCGCGTCGCGGAAGGCGGAGATAGGCCGCAAGGCCGCGTCGGAGCTTTTCGGCGAGCTTTCGGGGCTAGGCGCGGCCCTGCTCATAGACATGCTGCCTGGCCTGGCTTCAGGCACGGCGCCGAGGCAGCAGCAGGATCACGGCCTCGCGACATACGCGCCGATGATCCGCAAAGAGGAGGGGCGCGTGGACTTCACCCAGGCGCCTGAGGCGATAGAGCGGCTGATACGGGGCCTGGACCCGCAGCCGGGCGCCTACGCCATATTCAGGGGGGCCCCGCTCAAGCTTTGGGGGGCGGAGCCATCCGGCATCCGGCATGAGGAAGCGCCGGGGACAGTTATTTCAGCCGACAGCAATGGCATTGCTGTTTCGGCAGGGGGGAGGGCGATACTGCTGACAGAGCTGCAGGCGCCCGGAAAAAAAGCTATGGCGGCCGCAGACTTCATCAGGGGGAACAGAATCGCGGCCGGCGAAACCATGTCATGAGGGGGAGGGAAAAATGGACAGAAACAGGATATCGGCGTATTATACGCTGATGGATATCGAAAACAACCTGGCTTATTCGAATTTGGCGCTGAAGCACCACATACGCAGGGGCAAGCCCGATGCCCCGGCATTTGTAAGGGAGATTACATATGGCGTGCTGAAGAACAAGATGTACCTTGACTATGTGATCGGCAACTTTGTCAAGACGCCTATCGGGAAGATGAGGAAAAGCGAGCGGATCATCCTCCGCATGGGCCTGTACCAGCTGATCTTCATGAATTCCGTGCCGGAATACGCGGCGGTCAACGAGAGCGTGGAGATCGCCAAGCGCTTTTCGTCCGGCAGCGAGGGATTCATCAACGGAGTGCTCAGGCAGTTCATCAGGGACCGCGCCTATATAGGGCCGCCCGATAGGGCCAAGGGCGAGGTGGAGCACCTGTCGCTCAAATATTCGTACGCGCCGTGGATCGTCGAGCTCTGGCTCGCGTCATACGATTCGGAGACGGTGGAAGCGCTCCTGGCGGCGGGCAACATGACGCCGGAGTTCGCGATACGCGTCAACCAGATGAAAATCACGCGCGAAGACCTGATCGAGCGCCTGCATGCCAAGGGCTTCAGCGTAAGGCCGAGCGCAAGGGCGCCGCAGGGGATCCTGGTCAACGGCTCCAACCTCCTGGAAGGCAGGCTGTACAAGAACGGCATGTTTTCCGTGCAGGACGAGAGCTCGCAGATCGCCGTGGAAATGGCGGCCCCGCAGGAGGGCGACACGATAGTCGATGTCTGCTCCGCGCCGGGCGGCAAGGCCCTGGCGATGGCCGAGAAGATGAAAAACAGGGGCAGGATATACGCCTGGGACATCTATCACCGCAAGCTGTCGCTCATAGAGCAGGAAGCGCGCCGCCTGGGCATCGACATCATAGAGACGGGCTCGTGGGACTCGACGCGCTTGAATTCGGCGATGATCAACTGCGCCGACAGGGTATTTGTGGACGCGCCATGTTCGGGGCTTGGCGTGGTGAGGCGCAAGCCGGAGATCAAGTACAAGGAAAACCCGGCCGAATTGGCGGAGCTGACCAGCAAACAGCTGGAGATACTCACGGCCTCGGCGAATTACGTGAAGCCGGGCGGGCTGCTTGTCTATTCGACATGCACGATATCCAAGGACGAAAACCAGGGGACAATAAGGAAATTCCTCAAGCGGAACAAGGCTTTCGAAGTCAAGGACACTTTGCAGCTGCTTCCGCATGTGGACAGCATGGACGGGTTCTTTATCTGCAGCATGAGAAGAACGGAGAACGTTTTGGGAGAATAATATGGCTTTTTCGGCTAAGGCGGGGTTTCGTACAGACA
>JAIRSA010000131.1 GCA_031255695.1 Eubacteriales Family XIII. Incertae Sedis bacterium
CGGGTTACGTAACCCTACCCATTTTCAGCCCTTGCTACAAGCGGCTTCTCGAGGGGTAAATTCCCCGAGATTCAATTCAGGTGACATAATGCGAAAATCGCTGTAAATATTTTGTAACAATTCGGCCTGGCTAAAGCCCTCTCGGACGCCGTAAAACCGCACCACAGCAGGGTTTTCTCGCATTTGCCATCCTCCTCTCTTTTCATTCCCCGAGATGCCCGTTTTAGGGGGGTAAAAATCTCGGGGAATCCTGTAATACTGTGCTCCGATTAAAAACGTGATATATTTGCGGCTGATTCACCCCCCCTGCTTCGTTGCAAAGCCTCACCGAACCTTCGGGTTCGCTTGCGTTTTGCGCCTTGCAGGACGGCAAATCATCGCACAAATCTTATCTACGTTTCAATCGGAGAACAGTATAAGTTGCGCGCAAATTTTCATGTATATCTGAAAGTCAGCGGCTGAAAAATGCCCGCTGCGGCGTTCGGCGAGCGGAAAAAGCCATTTGTGATCGCGATATATGGCGCGAATGTGAAGGTTGGGTGAAGAATTTAATATAAGCTTGACATTTGTGTAACATTATTGTAATATTAAATGGCTTATTTATATAGGCGTGTTTGCCAGAACGTCAGAAGGAGGGGAAAAAGGGGAAGGAAATAAAGAAGTTATTTTTGTGTGAGGTGACTAGTATGAGTGCGTTTGAGTTTTTACGAAGGAAAAAGGGTGCAGCACCGCCCGCAGGCCAGGAAAAGCCGGCGGGATTGCCGTCATATAGATTTTCTAGCTTCCAAAGCATAGATGCCAAGAAGGCCGGAAGGCCGTCAGAACCCCCAGCCCACGACACGCAGGGCGGTCCGGGGCCAGAGCTTCCCGGTGGCTTTGCCACCAGCAAAACAGCATATTTAGCCAAGATAAAGGAGTGGGTGCCAAAGGCGGCCGGCTTGTTTTTGGGCGGAAAGCCCGCAGAGGCGGCCCATGGCGCCAAGGGCTTCGCAGGCAGCGCGGCCAAGGCCATCGCCAGCGCGGCCAAGGGCATTGCGGGGGCAGCCAGGCAGGGCTTCGCGCGTGTGTCGGCGCCCGTAGGCCCGCTGAACCCGATGGCGGCAAAGGGGGCTGCAGCCCTCGCGGCGCTGGCAGTCATAGCTGTAGCCGCGATAAACCTAGGCCCGTCTCCGTCGCCGGCCGACGCGGCCCTAGCGCCGCCGGACAGCGCTTTCGGCGTGGCATACGGCGGCGAGCTGCTGGGCTACGTCATCGACGAGGGCGATTTCGATACCGTCCTGACTGGCGCAAAGGTGAGCATATTCGGCGACAACCCAGGGCTGAACGTGGCGATCGACGACTCCAAGCTGGAGTGTTACGGGCCGGAGGACGTATCCGGGCAGGCCAAGCTCAAGCTCCTGACCGCGGAAGACCTCAAGGACAAGCTGCTGTCATCGGGCGACTGCAAGGCAGAGGCGTGGGGCCTTAGCATTGACGGCGCACAGATACTGACCGTTGCGTCGGAGCAGGCGGCGAAGACCGTTATGGAAAAGGTGAAGGCCAGCTATATAAACAAGGGCTCCGAGCTTATAGAGGCGGATATCAAGGAGGCGGTGGAGATCGCCCCCATACACGTCGATCTGGGCGAGGGGGTCATGGATGTGGACGCTGCGGCGTCCTACGTGCTGACGGGCACGAAGGAGCCGAAGGTGTATACCGTCGTCAAGGGCGACACGCTATGGGATATAGCGATAGCGAACAATATCAGCCAGGCGGAGATCGAGAAGGCGAACCCTGGGCTGGTGCCGGAAAGGCTTAAAATAGACCAGCAGCTGAACCTCTATGAGGTCAAGCCGTATGTGACCATAAAGACGGTCGAGGTCGCCAGCAAGGTGGAGCCGCTGGCATTCAGCACGACATACCAGAACTCGGACGAGTTCTATAAAGGGCAGACCAAGGTGCTGAAACCCGGCGTGACAGGCAAGAGGGAGGTAAGGACCCAGATAACCAAGGAGAACGGGCAGGTGGTCGAAACGGTCGAGATAGGCGCCGTCATAACCGCCGAGCCGGAGGCGCAGATATCCGCCGTCGGCACGAAGCCGCTCTCCACATTCACGGGCACGGGGAGCCTGATGCAGCCGCTGGCGAATCTGGAAATCTCCTCGGCGTACGGCTCGCGCGGCAACAGGCGGCATCAGGGCGTCGATTTGAGGAGCCCGAAAGGGACGCCGATCTACGCGGCCGATGACGGCGTGGTCACGATATCGCAGTATAAGGGCAGCTACGGCAAGCTCATCGTCCTGAACCACGGGAACGGCGTCGAGACATACTACGGGCATTGCGACACCCTACAGGTCGCGGTGGGAGACGTGGTGAACAAGGGCGACCTCATCGGCACGGTCGGAATAACCGGCAATGCGACGGGATACCATCTGCATTTCGAAGTGAGGAAGAACGGCGTCTACCAGAACCCGATGAATTATTTCTGATCCATTATCCCGGATTCAAATTGCCATCCCAACTGAAATAGGGTATAATTTAAGGCAGGTGTGACAGCCTGCCTTTCGATTTCCCATTGATTGGCGGCTTCTAATACTGTCTAAGGAGAATATATGGTAATATATAACACATTGACACGCAAAAAGGAAGAATTTGTCCCAATAGACGAGAACGAGATAAAGATCTATGTATGCGGCCCGACGGTCTATAACTATTTCCACGTCGGGAATGCGCGCCCCTTCGTCGTATTCGACACACTGAGGAAATACTTGGAATATAAAGGCAAAAATGTTAAATACGTCCAGAACTTCACGGATGTCGATGACAAGATCATAAACAGGGCCAGCGAGGAAGGCGTTGCGGCGTCGGCGATAAGCGAGCAATACATACAGGAGTATTACAAGGACGCGGAAGCCCTGCATATCGGCAGGGCCACAGCCCACCCCAAAGTCACGGAGAACATGGATGAAATAATACAGTTCGTGCAGGCGCTGATCGATAAGGGCTACGCCTACGAGGCCGACGGCGACGTGTACTACAGCACGCGCAAATTCCGTGAGTACGGGAAGCTGTCGCGCCAGAATATCGAGGAGCTGGAGGCTGGCGCGCGCGTGGAGGTGAGCGAGCGGAAGGCGGACCCGCTGGATTTCGCGCTGTGGAAGAAGCGGAAATCCGACAGCGAGGCCGCATGGGACTCGCCTTGGGGCATGGGCCGGCCGGGGTGGCACATAGAATGCTCGGCAATGTCGAAAAAATTCCTGGGCGACACCATTGACATACATGCGGGCGGGCAGGATCTGACATTCCCGCATCACGAGAACGAGATCGCCCAGTCCGAGGCCGCCAGCGGCAAGCCGTTCGCCAATTATTGGATGCACAACGGCTATATAACAATAGACAACGAGAAGATGTCCAAATCCAAGGGCAACTTTTTTACCGTCAGGGAGATACTGAAGGAGTACGACGGCGAAACGCTGCGTTTCTTCCTGCTTTCGGGGCATTACCGGAGCCCCATCAATTTCAGCCGGGATATGATGGAGCAGGCGCGGAGCGGGCTCGCGAGGATGCGCAACGCCAAGATGACGCTGCTCCATATGGCGGCCGCGCAGCAGGCGCCATCGGGCTATGTGCCCGGCAACGCGGATGAACTGGACCCCCACACTGGCATGACCCAAGACGAGGCGCTGATGCTGGAGGGCCTGAAGACCTTCCAGCAGAGATTTGTAATGGCTATGGACGACGACCTGAACACGGCGGATGCCATAAGCGTCATATTCGAGCTTATAAACGTGATAAACATCACTGTGAAGGACGGCGCGTCCGCAGGTTTCGCAAAGGGATGCTTCCTGCTGCTGGACGAGCTGACTGATGTGCTGGGCCTCCTGCGGGGCGGCGGCATGGGCGATGATGAGGGCGCGGGCGAGATAGATGCCCTGGTGCAGGAGCGCAATGAGGCGCGGGCGGCCAAGGATTTCGCGCGGGCCGACGAGATAAGGGATATATTGAAGGGCAAAGGATACACACTGAAAGACACCCCTTACGGCGTGCAGGTCATCAGGGAGTGAAACTTAGCCCATAGGCGGGCTGCCGGACGGGCTTAGCGGAGGGGCGTACGGCTTCAAGCACCTGGCATGGCGGAACGGGCTGCCGGGCTTACGGCTTCAAGCACCCGGCATGGCCAAACGGGCTGCCGGGCGGGCGTAGCGGAGGGAATATGAAGCTGCTTGTGATCAGCGACACCCATAGGCTCACATGGCTCGCTGCCGACCTGATCGGCGCGATAAAGGATGTGGATCACATAATACATCTTGGGGACCTCGTGCAGGATGCCGCATGGCTGGCCGAGCATACGGGCAGGCCGGTGATATCCGTCAAGGGGAACTGCGACATGAACCGCTCTGGCGACGATGCGAGGGTATTGGAGACGGAGTGCGGCAGCATATTGCTTGTACATGGGCACAACGAGCATGTCAAAACGACTTTGGAGATATTGCGCCACAAGGCAAAGGAGGCCGGCTGCGTGGCCGCGTTCTATGGGCATACCCATGAAGCGCATCTGGAGGAATCGGAGGGGATTACGCTGATGAACCCCGGAAGCGTGGCATTGCCGAAGGACGGCGGGGATCCGTCGTACGCCATCGCCCATACGGGGCGGGAAGGCATAACGGCATCGATCATATATCTGACAAGGGAATTGCGAGGGGCCCTTGAGAGGGCGTCACGGCAGGGCTAGCGGACGCAGGCACGGCCTGTGATGGCTGGCGCGCCGATGGCCGCATGGCTGGCGCGCGGTCCGTGCTGGCTGGCACGGGCGTCCATGGCCGGGACGCGGTCCGTGCTGGCTGGCGCGTGCGTCCATGGCCGCATGGCTGGCGCGGGGGGCACTGGATAGGAGATGGCGGGCCGCAGCCGTGCTAGGAGGCGCGTTGCGGGCTGGCGGATATGGAGAACACAAAGGGGTGGGATTCGATTGGATTCGAGGAGAAAATGCTATGTGCTGATGACATTGCTGGTCCTGCTTTGGGGACTGGAGTTCATAGTCGCCAAAAAGGCGCTTGAGGCCTTCCAGCCGCTGGCGCTGGTGTTTTTCAAATACCTGGTGGGGTTCGCGGCGCTTGTGCCGGTGAAGCTGGCGCGCGGCGGCATGCCGCGGCTCAGCCTGAAATATATCCCGCTCCTCGTCCTGTGCGTGCTCTGCGGGGATGTGTTCTACTATTACGCGGAATATACCGCCCTGACACATATTTCGATAGCCGCCGTAACAGTGATCCTGGCCTTCGTGCCCATGCTCTCGGTCGTCATCGAAAAACTGTTTTTCCACAAACAGCCGACCATAGGTATGGTGCTTGGGATATTGGCATGCGTCGTAGGGATATCGCTCGTCATAGGCGCGGGCTTCAGCCGCCCGCATATGGCGGAGGCGCCGGGATACATCCTGGCAGCCCTTGCCGTATTGGCGTGGAACGCCTACAACTTTTGCACCGAGAGGCTTACTGCCGAATGTTCGAACCTGGATCTGACCATGCTCCAGCTCCTGTGCACGGTCCTCATACTGGCGCCGTATATGATCGGGCATTTCCCCGCCGCATCGGATTTCACATTGCAGTCGATAGGCGGGGCGGTCTACCTTGGGATATTCAGCTCCGCCGTGGGATTCCTCATATATGTCAATGCGCTTTCGGTGATAGGTTCGACGCCGTGCGCGATGTTTTCGAACTTTATGCCGGTCACCTCTTCGTTCTTCGGATGGGCGGTGCTGGGCGAGCGGCTTACTTGGCTTCAGATAGCGGGGGGCGCCATAGTGGTGGTCTCTGCGTGTTACGTAATAAGACGCAAGGCGATGATCGATACGGCCGGGAATGTGGCCTGATGCCATAGTGGCAGGGGCATGGCCTGGGCATGGGCGGTGCTGGGCCGGGCGGCATTGGGGCTGGGCCCGCTGGCCGGCAGCCAGCCCGGCATGGGGCATGGGGCCTGGAGCTTGGCTGGGGAGCGGTCGGGCAGTGTCGGGGCTGAGCCCGCTGGCAGGCCGTGAGCCTGGCTGGGGCGGGCAGCGGCAGATTGGATTGGAGGATATATATTGTACAGACAGGACAGGGATGACGAAAATACGAGGATGCAGAGGGCGATGGCGAGGAGGCGCCGCCGCCATGCGGGTGGCTTGGGCAAAGTGCTGTTTGGGCTGCTTTGTTTTGCTACGCTGGCATCGGCCGCCCTTGTGTCCATATTTCCAGGCACAAGGGATTTCATAAATGAGAAGGCCCAGATCATGGCGGATGAGGCGCGGCACAGCGTGACTAGCATGGTCGCCGTAGCTGCCGGGGGCGGCGTGGACGGCGCCGGCGGCGAGGCCGCCTATGGCGCGGGGCCCGGAGAGGGGGCCCAGGCCGTGGCTGCCGCAGGCAGCGCGGACGATACGGCGCCGCAGGCTTATCCGGACAGATACAGGAAGTTCAGGAAGTGCGCCTATATGAGAAATGGCAGCGATCTGCTGCACAACCTGCTGCTTGACAGCACATCCATCTACATAGCGCAGCACCCATACGCCAGGCACCAGCATGCCGCCGAGCTGGTAGGGAAAGAGGAAAGGCCGGATAGCCCGCCGCCCGAATACAGGGCATATCAGGACATGTATCCGGAGATGTATGCCACATTGCCTGACGAATGGAAAATACGGGACAAGGCGGTCTACCTCACATTCGACGACGGACCGACCATATACACCGAAAAGGTCCTGGACACATTGCGGGAGAAGAAGGTAAAGGCGACATTCTTCGTAGTGGGGGCATCCATAGTGAAGCAGGGCGAGGATGGCATCCGGCTGCTGAACAGGATGGCGGACGAGGGCCACACGATAGCGATCCACTGCAATGTGCATGACTACAAGCAGGTGTACGCGTCGGTGGAGGCCTACCTTACGGATTTCAACAATGTCTACACCAAAATCCACGAGGTCACAGGCATACGCGCCGACATCTACCGCTTTCCGGGCGGCAGCGTCAATAAGTTCAACAAGGCTGTGCGTGACGAGCTGTTCGCCGAGATGGACAGGCGCGGCTTCACGTATTACGACTGGAACGCGAGCAGCGGCGATTCAAGCTCGAAGATTACGCCAGAGGCGGCATTCTGGAACGCCACCTCGAAGGCGGGCAAGGCGTCGCGGATAATCCTGCTCATGCACGACACGAAGAAGGCGTCGGTGGACGCGCTGGCGGACATCATCGACAGGTATGCCGAGCTGGGCTATACCTTCATGCCGCTGAGCAATGAGGAAAAACCCATAAAATTATAGGGCGGCAGGCGGCGTCCGGCGTCCGCCGGCGGCAACCGCAGCGGAAGCGCGGGCGCGAGGCGCCCGCCAACCGATGGCTTGGGCGGATGCTGCGGGCAACCGATGGCTTGGGCGGATGCTGCGGGCAACCGCCGGCGGCGACAATATAGGGCGAATTATGAGGGACGATCTGATTTTTGAAAACACCGTGCTGCTGGCCTTTATAGGCGACGCGGCATATGAGCTCAAGATCCGGGAGCACGTGATCCGATCGGGCATAAAGCATGGTGACAGGCTGCATTTCGCAGCTGTGAAATACGTGTGCGCGGCCGCGCAGGCAAATGTGATGAAGGCGGTTTTCGACGGGCTTGACGAGGACGAGCAAAGGCTTGTCAAACGCGCCCGGAACAGGAAAACCAGCAGCAAGCCCAAGAATGCGGATCCAGTGGAGTACAAGTGGGCCACGGCCTTCGAGGCCCTGATGGGTTATTACAGCATTTCCGGGCAGGAAGCCAAGCTGGACGCGATGGCGGCCCGTGCGGTCAGCATCATAGACGGGCTGAACAGCGGCGCCAGCCAGAACGGCATGGGCGCAGGCGGCAGCCAATAAGCGCGGTGCCGCGGGCGCAGGCGGTGGCGGCCTGACGGGCGGCGCCAGCCAGAGTAGGCTGGGTGATGGCGGCCTGACGGGCGGCACCAGCCAGAGTAGGCGGGTGGCGGCAGCTGCCGCCAATATGCGCACATGGGCAGAGCGAAGGAGGTTCTGTGAAAGCTATAGTCGCAGTAGACGAAAAGTGGGGCATTGGCGCGGCAGGGAAGCTGCTGGCCCATATCCCTGGGGACTTAAAGCACTTTCGCGGCGAGACATTGGGCAAGCTGATTGTAATGGGCAGGAAGACGCTTGAAGGCCTGCCAGGCGGCCGCCCGCTGCCTGGGCGCGACACAGTGGTCCTGTCAAGGGATCCGTCGTTCGATGCGGGCTGCAAGGCCTTCACATCATTCGGCGGATGCATGGAATACCTGGACGGTTTCGACGGCGATCAGGTGTATATATGCGGCGGGGCGGACATATATAGGCAGTTCCTGCCGTACTGCGGCGAATGCCTGGTTACCAAGATCGACGGGGACTTCGGGGCAGACAGTTTCTTCGAGGATCTCGATAGGCGGGATGATTTCAGGCTGCTGGATGAGAGCGGCCGGATGGAGGAGAACGGGATAAGCTATCGGTTTGCACGCTACGCCAGGCTTGCGCCGGGCGTCGGAGGCCAGGCGGCCGCCAGCGGGGCGCAGAGCGGGGAGTGAGGCAAATGGACATAATAAGCGGGCGCAATACAGTGCTCGAAGCGATCCGGTCGGGGCGCGAATTTGAAAAACTGATGGTGCAGCGCGGCGCCGCCGGCTCGATACAGAAGCTGCTGGACGAAGCGCGGGCCAGAGGGATCCAGGTAAAGTTCGAAGAAAAGGCCGCACTTGACAGGCTGGCCGGCGGCGGGCACCACCAGGGCGCCGTGGCGGCCGTGTCGGAGTACAAATACTGCGGGATCGAAGATATTGTGGAGGCGGCGTCCAGCGCCGGGGAGGACGCGCTCATCATAGTGCTGGACGGCATTGAGGATCCGCATAACCTCGGCGCCATATTGCGCACTGCCGAGTGTGCGGGCGCACACGGCGTGATAATACCCAAGCACAGGACGGCAGGCCTCAGCGGCACCGTCGCCAAGGTCTCGTCGGGCGCGGTGGAGCACGTGCGCGTCGCCCAGGCGACGAACATCACGAATGCCATCAAGAAGCTGAAGGAGTCGGGTATCTGGGTGGCGGCGCTCGACATGGGCGGCGAGAGCTATTTCGAAAAGGATCTTACAGGCGGCATCGCTGTCGTAGTGGGCGGCGAAGGCAAAGGCGTCAGCCGCCTTGTGAAGGAAAACTGCGATTTCGCCGTGTCGATACCGATGAGCGGCAGGCTGGGATCGCTGAACGCGTCGAACGCGGCGGCGGTCATTATATATGAAATAAAACGCCAGCGCGCCAAGCCGGAAGCGTGAGGCACCCGTCAGTGCGCTAGGCCCGGAGCGTGAGGCGCCCGCCAGTGCGCTAGGACCGGAGCGTGAGGCGCCCGTCAGTGCGCCAAGCCGGGAGTATGAGGCGCCCGCATGGGCGCCCCGTCTATGCCGGCGTCAAGCATGCTGCTGTTTCGTCAAAGTGTCGATGAGCGCGACGAGGCTGGCGATCTCCGGCTTGGAGATCTGGGCGTCGGCGCCGACCTCCTTGCCCTTGAGCTTCATTTCCTCGTTTATAAGCGACGAAAACAGTATTACAGGGAGGCTCTTCAGCGCAGGATCGTCCTTGATGAGCTTCGTCAGGTGGTGGCCGTCCATGCGGGGCATCTCGATGTCCGAAATGACGCAGGCCACATGCGAGCTGATGTCGCCCTCGTGCTTGGCCTCTTCCAGAAAGTCATAGGCCTCCTGCCCATTGTCCGTCTTGATCGTGTTCATATAGCCGGCCTTGTGGAGCGACTCCACGATCATCTTCGACAGCAGCATGGAATCCTCGGCGATCAGGATGGGGATATTGGAGCGTGAGCGCGGTCCGAGCTTTTCGATGTCGGACAGCTGTATGCTGGTCTGCGGGGCTATTTCAGCGACGATCTTCTCGAAATCAAGTATGGTGATAAGCCTGCCTTCGAATTCAGCTATGCCTGTGGCGACACCCTCGCCGCCCCCATAGATGATCGAATCGGGCTTTTTGATATTGACCCATGATATCCGGTCGATGCCGACGACCGAGTGGACATGGAAGCCTATGACCTGGCCGTTGAACTCGGTTATCATGAATATGTCGCGTTCCAGGCAGGCGGATTCGCTCAGGCCCAGGTATTTGGCGAGATCCACAACCGTGATGACGTCCCCGCGAGGCTTGAAGATCCCCTCAATCGACGGGTGTGCGTTTTGCATAGGTTTGACAGGCGAAAATTTCATGATCTCGCGCACTTTGGCCACATTGATCCCAAAAATCTCGCCCGCGATAGTGAACTCCATTATTTCCAGTTCATTAGTGCCGGACTCCAAAAGAATATCTGTTTGTGTAAAAGTAGTGCCGTTCATAGTTACCCCCCCTTGAAACGGACAAAATCACAGCCGAAGCGCACCTCCCCATACCTGTTGCTGTAGATATATTTCTAGTTTATTGCATAAACCAGCCTCCATTCAGCGAAGAATGGATAAACCGATAATGGCTGCCCTATGCTTATTATAAAATAAAAATGCAAAAATCGCAAGAAAAATTCCAATACTGTTCTCAGACTAAAATCATCGTGCAAATCTTATCCACGTTTTAGCCGGAGAACAGTATTATTTCGGCCAAATAGCGACGCACACGCGACGCGCCAGCTGGGATGGGAAAGTTGGCGCGGCCCACGGGGGCACCCATCCGAAAAAATCCATCCAGCCTGTTGACATTCGATAGCTAACAGTGTATGCTATAAATAGCGTTTGTCATTGATGCCATTACATTAATGACTTTGCATTAATGACTTTGCATTAGTGACATTGCATTAGCGCCGTTTCGTCAGTGACATTGCATTAGCGCCGTTTCGTCAGCGCCATTGCATTAATGGCGCATGATTTCGGGAGGGCCAAAGCCACCCCGCGGCGTGTGCTAGCAAAAGCCAGCCCGCGGCGCACGCGGGCCATTATACGTTATCACTGGATTCTGTTAAATAAAAGGTGGGCCCATGTCGGAACAGATTGAAAAGGCTGCCGAGAGGCTTGGCAAACTGATGGAGCGGAGCCGGCCCATGGAGCAGTGGGGGCGTTCCGGGCGCGGGGAGCTGTTTATCCTGAAGTATCTCGCGGAAAAGGGCGGCGCGTCCCTGCCGTCAGAGCTGTCCAAAGCATTGGGCAGCAGCACCGCCCGCATATCCGCCGTCCTCGGCGCGCTTGAAAAAAAGGGGCAGGTCTGCAGGGAGATCGACCTTAGCAACCGCCGCAACATCCTGGTGAACATCACCGAAGAGGGGCGGGTGCGGATAGACGGCTTCAAACGCCAGATGGAGAGCCATTTGATATCGGCGCTGGCGGAGATGGGCGAGCGCGACGCGACGGAGTTTGCCCGGCTGATGGAACGCTTCTTCGAGATAACGGCCCGCACCATGCCGCACGATATCATCGAATGCGAAAACAGCCGGCAATGCCCCGAAGACTAGCGGCGCCGGAAACATATACGCGCACGGCGAAAGCAGGCCGGACAGCCTGCTTTTTATAGGCACAACACCTAACAGTATTAGAAATAAATACTATATACGATATGAGGAGGAAACTTCATGCAGAAACTCTTTCGCTACATAAAGCCAAAGGAATGGGGGCTGGCATTTGTCAGCCTATGCTTCATTGTGGCTCAAGTCTGGATGGACTTAAAATCGCCGGGGTACATGTCCGAGATAACCACCCTCGTGCAGACCCCCGGCAGCGCCATGTCCGACATCTGGCTTGCGGGCGGCAAAATGCTGCTCTGCACGCTGGGAAGCCTCGCGGCGGCCATTACAGTCGGCTTTTTCGCTGCCCGGATCGCCGCCACGCTCGCCAAGGACCTGCGGAGCCTGCTGTTCGACAAAGTCGAGGCCTTCTCGATGGAGGAAATCAACCGCTTTTCCACCGACAGCCTCATTACCAGATCCACCAACGACATCACGCAGATCCAGATGCTGGTGACAATGGGGCTGCAGCTGGCCATCAAAGCGCCTATTACGGCGGCATGGGCCATCACGAAAATCGCCGGCAAGGGCTTTGAGTGGACAGCCGTGACAGGCGTGGCCGTGCTGGCCGTGATCGCGATCTTCGCTTTTCTTATGGTATTCGTCATGCCCAAGTTCAAGCGCATCCAGATAATGACGGACGATGTCAACCGCGTCACCAGGGAAAATCTCACCGGGCTGCGCGTCGTCAGGGCGTATAACGCGGAGGCATACCAGGAGCGGAAATTCGAGCGCGTCAATGAGGAACTGACCGGGCTGCATATGTTTGTGAGCCGCACCCTCGCGGTCATGAGCCCGATGATGTCGTCCATAATGGGCGGGCTGTCGCTTGCCATCTACTGGATCGGGGCCTATCTGATCCACAATGCGGCGGCGCCCGCCAAGCTGACGGTTTTCTCGGACATGGTGGTCTTTTCAAGCTACGCCGTCCAAGTCATCATGTCATTTATGATGCTCGTCATAATATTTATGATGCTTCCGCGCGCAAGCGTCTCCGCCAAGCGCATTAACGAGGTGATTCAGACAGAACCTACGATAATCAATGGGCATAAAACCGAAGGCGCGCACGGCGTTAGGGGCGAAGTGACATTTGAGCATGTGAGCTTCAAGTACCCGGACGCCGCAGAATACATACTGGAGGATATCAGCTTTACGGCCAGGCAAGGCGAGACCATCGCGTTCATCGGCTCGACCGGCAGCGGGAAATCCACGCTCATCAACCTTGTGCCGCGTTTCTTCGACGCCACGGAGGGCGAGATCCTGATTGACGGCGTGAGCGTGCGCGAATACGACCAGGAGGCCCTGTACAACAAAATCGGCTATGTGCCGCAAAAGGCTGTCCTGTTCCGAGGGACTGTCGCGTCAAACGTGGCTTACGGCGACAATGGCGGGGACGGCTACACCGATGAAGAAGTCCGCAGGGCCGTCGCAATCGCACAAGGGGCGGAGTTCGTCGAAAAAATGGCTGGCACTTACGGCGCGGATATCTCCCAGGGCGGCACGAATGTGTCCGGAGGCCAAAAGCAGAGGATTGCCATTGCCCGCGCAGTCTGCAGGAAACCGGAAATCTACATTTTCGACGATAGCTTTTCGGCGCTTGACTACGAGACGGACCGGATTCTCCGGAAAACGCTCAAAAATGAAACGAAGGGCGTCACGTGCATGATAGTGGCCCAGCGCATAGGCACAATCATGGACGCCGACCAAATCGTCGTGCTGGACGAAGGGCGCATCGTCGGCCTGGGCAAGCACAGGGAATTGCTTAAATCCTGCGATGTGTACCGGCAGATAGCCATGAGCCAATTAAGTGAGGAGGAACTTGCAGAATGAGTGGACAGAATACAGGCAGCGCTCAGCGCCGCAAGCCCGGCGGCACAGGCGGATTTGGCGGCGCCGGAGGGCGCCGCAGACAGGGCGGCCCCTCAGAGAAGCCGAAGAACTTCAGGGGGTTTTGGGGCAAACTGGCCGGATACAGCCGACATTATCTCCCCATCGTGATAACGGCGCTGGCCATGGCCATCATAGGGACGGTGTTCCAGATTGTCGGCCCCAACAAGCTCAAGGAAATGACCAACGAGATAATGAAGGGGCTATCTCCGGGCGGCGCGATAGATTTTTCGGCGGTCGGGGGCATAGGCCTGCTGCTGGTTGTCCTTTACACGGCTTCGGCCGCCATCAATTTCATCCAGTCCTTCATGGTGGCCACGGCCACCCAGAAAGTCGCGCGGAATATGCGCACCGATATTTCAAAGAAGATAAACCGCCTGCCGCTCAGATACTTCGACAGGTCGAGCTTCGGCGACGTGATGAGCCGCGTGACGAACGACGTGGACACAGTCGGGATCACCCTGAACGAGACGCTTGGAAGCCTTGTCATCGCAGTCACGATGTTTTTCGGCTCTATTATCATGATGTTTTACAACAATGTTATATTAGCGCTTGTCGCCATCAGTTCAAGCATTATCGGATTTGCCATTATGGGGATTATTATGGGCAGGTCGCAAAAGTATTTTGTGGCGCAGCAGCGTGACCTCGGCGTGGCGAACGGCCATGTGGAGGAAATCTATTCCGGGCATAATGTGGTCAAGGTCTACAATGGCGGCAAAGAGGCCAAGCGGGTGTTCGAAGAGGTGAACCAAGACCTGTATACCAGCGGATGGAAGAGCCAGTTCCTTTCCGGCATGATGACGCCATTCATGCAGTTCATCGGGAATTTCGGCTATGTCGCTGTCTGCGTGGCCGGCGCGGCCCTTGCCATGGACGGGGCCATCAGTTTCGGCGTCATTGTGGCCTTCATGATGTACATCCGCCTATTTACGCAGCCGCTTTCGGAGCTCGCCCAGGCCTTACGGGATTTACAGAGGACGGCGGCCGCCGGGGAGCGCGTGTTCGAGTTCTTGGATGAGGAAGAGCTTTCCGACGAAAGCGGCAAACAGGCGGCCTTGCCTGCCGACGCCAGAGGCGGCGTCGAGTTCCGCAATGTCCGGTTTGGATACACGCCGGACAAGACCATTATCCACAACTTCTCCGCGACGGTGGAACCCGGTCAGAAAGTGGCCATCGTGGGGCCGACCGGGGCGGGCAAAACCACGATGGTCAACCTGCTGATGCGTTTCTACGAACTTGACGGCGGCGAGATACTGCTCGATGGAGTGCCGCTCAGTTCGATGCCGCGCCAAAAGGTGCACGAGCAGTTCGGGATGGTCCTGCAGGACACGTGGATATTCGAAGGTACTGTCAAAGAAAATATCGTCTATTGCAAAGAAGGCGTGTCCGACGAGCAGGTCGCCGCAGCCTGCAAAGCCGTGGGGGTGCACCATTTCATCCGCACCCTGCCGCAAGGATACGACACGCCGCTTAACGACAAGGCAAATCTGTCCCAGGGGCAGAAACAGCTTATCACCATAGCGAGGGCCATGGTCCAGAACGCCCCGATGCTGATTTTGGACGAAGCCACAAGCAGTGTCGATACCCGGACGGAGCAATTGATTCAAGACGCGATGGACAAGCTGACAGTGGGGCGCACCTCCTTTGTCATCGCCCACAGGCTCTCGACAATCAAGAACGCCGACATGATCCTGGTCATGAAGGACGGCGACATTATCGAGAGCGGCAGCCACAAAGGCCTTCTCGCACAAGGCGGTTTCTACGCCGGGCTGTATAACAGCCAGTTCGGGGCATGACGCCATGCCCCCATGTCCCGTGGCGGGGCGCAGACATTGGCATGGCCTCCAGCTTATAATCTGTCTTGCTTTTTAGTGTTTTGCGTGTTATGCTGAAAAGACGTTAAGCAAAGAATAACCGAGCCGGAGATTGGCGCTATCGTAGCCCTCGCCGCCGTGGACGGAACACCGGAGGACGTCACAAAAGTATCTCGCACTCTTAACGAAATGACGCTTGAAGAACTCTGGCAGTTATTCCCCATCCGATTGCGGACTGAATATCGCGAACTTAATTACTTGATTGACGACGTTGCATATCTGACAGACAGGAGGTAATAACCATGCCTTTTACAATCGTCCGGCAGGACATCACGAAAATGAAGGTTGACGCAATCGTCAACGCCGCTAACACCGGCCTCGCTATGGGCGGCGGCGTTTGTGGAGCTATATTCAAAGCGGCGGGGGCAAGCGAACTGCAAGCCGCATGTGACAAGCTCGCGCCGATAAAGACCGGCGAAGCGGTAATCACTCCCGGCTACAATCTTCCGGCGAAGTTTGTTATCCA
>JAIRSA010000189.1 GCA_031255695.1 Eubacteriales Family XIII. Incertae Sedis bacterium
CTGCTGGGGATCCTGCTCGCGGCCGACCTTGCCGGGGAATCGTCCCTGCTTATGTCGCTCGCGCTGATGCTGATCGTCATACTCATGCAGTCGGCGGCGAACACGCTGAATGATTATTACGATTTCGTCAAGGGGACGGACCGCCCTGAGAATTCGAACGATCCGGCCGATGCGGTGCTGGTCTACAACTGCATCGACCCCGCCCATGTGCGGGCGCTCGGCTTCGCCTTCCTGTGCGCGGCGGGCGCATTGGGCGCCTACGTCGTCGCGGAAGGCGGGCTCGTGCCCCTGGCCGCCGGGGCGGCCGGAGGGCTGGCTGTCATCGCATATTCCGCAGGGAAGTCCCCTATCTCGTATCTGCCGCTCGGCGAGCTGCTGTCGGGGATTGCCATGGGGGGGCTTGTGCCGTTCGCGGCCTTTGCCGCCTTCACGCGGGAGGCGCGTTTCGATGTGCTGCTATATAGCCTGCCCTGCATTATCGGCGTCGGGCTTGTGATGATGACGAACAATATATGCGATATAGAGCGCGACAGGGAATCCGGGCGCAAGACCCTGCCGGCGCTGTTGGGGCGCGAGAGGGCGCGGCTGCTGTACCGGGCGCTCTTCATAGCGATGCTGCTGAGCCTGCCTGTCATAGCCGCCCTGCATTTCCGGCATGTAGGCGCCGCCATGCTCCCTGCCCTGCTACTTGGGGCGAATGTATTCAGGAAGCAGCTGAACATGCCGCTCATGCCTGATGGGCGCGAGGCGTGCATGAAGGGCATGACGCAGTCGGCCGTCCTCGCCTACTCCGCCTATTTTTCAGTGATCGTGGCGGATATGCTGGCCGGCGCGCACATCATCGCGCTGCCCGGCCTATAGGAGCGCCCCGCCGCATATGGGGCGGGCGATCACCGCCGCGCATGTCCGGAAATGGCAGTCCGGGCGCCCCGCCACACATGGGGCTGCGCATTGGCGAAAGCCTCAAATACGTGGCCCCGCTTGGGCGGCACCCACACACGGGGCGGGCGTATTGGCAGGCAGCAAAAAAATATACATAATATTATGCGACAGACATGATATCGATATAGGCATTACGCTGGTGCGCGGCTGCGCATGCGGGACAGGAGGGCAATGTGCTTTATTACGGAGATATTGACGAATTGGAAAATGATATTGGGCGTGTCGACGCCTATATGGCGGAATATCTGCACGATACGAGCATGAACCCCATGCTCAACGCTGTACTGGAGACGATAATAGCCACGAAAGGCAAGAAAGTCCGCCCGCTGCTCCTGCTGCTGGCAGGCAGGTTCGGCCCGCAGTGGCCAGAGTCGCGCGACAGGCTGTGCAAGATGGCGGCCTGCATCGAGATGATACACATGGCCTCGCTGATACACGACGATATCGTGGACGACGCCCCTACGCGACGCGGCCGCGAGACGGTCCAGTCGCGCTTCGGGAAGGATATGGCCGTGTACGCGGGCGACTTTGTCATGAGCCGCATACTCTACTACCTCTTCCGCGAAGCCACCCCTGAGACGGGCATGCTGCTCGCGAAGACGGTCGAGAGCATGTGCTACGGGGAGATGTGCCAGCTGACGTGCAATTTCAACACAGAAACGACGATGAGCGACTACCTCAGCAATATATACGGCAAGACCGCCTCCCTGTTCATCGCCACATGCAGGATAGGCGCCGCCGAGAGCGGCTGCGGCGTGCAGAGCACGGAGGTGTTCAGCGAGATCGGCAAGCATATCGGCTATCTGTTCCAGCTCCGGGACGATCTGCTGAATTTCGTCTCCAACGTCCAGCGCGAAGGCAAGCCGGTGTTCACCGATTTCCTGAACGGGACATACACGCTGCCCATACTCCACACGCTGGGCCATCCGCATCACGGCTCGCGGCTCAAGGAGATGCTGAGGGCGGCAAGCTTCGGGGGCGCCTCCGCAATAGAGCTGGAAGAGATACGCAGCCTCATAATACAGTGCAAAGGCATAGAGTTCACGCGCAGCATGATCAGGGCGCATGCGGCCGAAGCGCGGGAACTGCTGACTAATCTGCCGCGCAAGCAGGCAGCGAGAGGCATACGCGCAATGCTCGATTATTTGGAGGGGGAATAGTTCTATACATAAAATTTTTTTAAATTTTGTATTTAAAATTCCAAATTATGTGATATAATCTTTTTAGGGGTTTCCACTATTGACATATTAGCAAATTGACATATTAACAAAAGATATTGGGATAAGGGGTATGTTCGATGAGGATTGGCTTTAAAAAGGTTTTCGTGTGCAGCAAGCGCCGATTGGTTTTATTGGCGCTGTTTGTTGTCTCATTCATAGCTTTGATCGGCGTGGCAGGGTCCGTCCCGCCTGCCGCCTATCAGCCCGAAATGGTCTTCGTGCACGCCGCGCAGAAAATACCGGCCACCATGCCGCAGCTTACCGGGGTGACGGAGCACAAGAACGAAAAGGCGTCCATCGACGCATCCAACCTTTCCGAAGGATATGTGATCATTAAGTATACCGGCGGCAAGCCCGTACCCATCAAGGTCCAGATCACGAAGAGCGGCGGCGCCACCTACACATACGATCTTTCCAGCACGGGGAGTGCCGAAATATTCCCGCTGTCTGAAGGCGACGGCGACTACACTGTCAATATCTACGAGAATGTCCAGGGCAACAAGTACGCGCTGGCCTACGGCCATACGCTCAGCCTCCGCCTACGCGACAGCTTCCTTCCTTTTATGTACACAAACCAGTATGTGTCATACACACCGGCTTCAAGCGCTGTGCAGTATGCCGCCACGATAACGGCGGGCGCTGCCAACGATTTCCAGAAACTCGAAAAAATATATGATTTTGTCGTCAAGAATTTTTCATACGACTATGCCCTGGCCAAGGCCCCGCCCACCGGGTACATCCCCAACCTGGATGCGGTGTTCGCCTCGAAAAAGGGCATATGCTTCGATTACGCCTCACTCGCCAGCGCCATGCTGAGGTCACAGGGCATACCGACAAAGCTGGTGATAGGCTATGCGGGCACGGCCTACCATGCGTGGATCAACGTGTTTGTCGAAAATGTCGGCTGGATTGAAAAGGCCATATATTTCGACGGCGAGAAGTTCACGCTCCTGGATCCTACATTCGCTTCAAGCGCGGAGTCGAGCCCGGAGGTGTATAAATATATTGGTGACGGCACTAACTATACCGTAAAGTACGTGCGTTGATGGAGGAAAAGATTATATGAACAACGATTCGGCAGCTAAAAAAAGTGTCAAACAATTGAACTCAAATGAGCTTTCTGTGTTCTGCCTTAAACTCTCCATGATGATTAAATCTGGCATAAACGTGGAGAAAAGCATGTCGATACTCTATGAGGATGCGGTGTCGGATGCCGACAAAGCGCTTCTGTCCGAGATCTATGGCCCTGTCGAGGAGGGGTGCAGCCTGTCTACGGCGCTTGCGCGCACGGGCCGCTTCCCTGCCCACATGATAAGGATGATCGATATCGGGCAGATCACCGGCAAGCTGCAGTCAGTGCTGGCGGGCCTTTCCGAATTCTACCGCAGGGAGGCCGCTATTTCCAAGATGATAAGGAACACGGTCATGTATCCGGCCGTGATGCTGGTGGTCACGGCCGTGATCCTCTTCGTGCTGGTGTCGCAGGTGCTGCCTGTGTTCCAGCAGGTGTTCCGGGACATGGGCGCCGACATATCCGCCCCGGCCGCGGCGCTTGTGCAGCTGGGCGACGCCAGCAAGTATGTGGCCGAGGCCGTAGCCGCGTTCTTCTGCGCGATCATCGTCGTGGCAGGGCTGATGGGGCTTACGCACAGCGGGCGGGCGCGCCTGGGCAGGGCCGCCGACATGCTGCTGTTCAGGAACAAGCTGAACATATCGATCGCAAGGAGCCGTTTCGCCTCCGCCATGTCGCTGATGCTTTCGAGCGGGCTGAACATGAACGAGGCGCTGAAGCGTTCCGAAGAGCTTATCGGCGGCGGCGTTTTCGCGGACGGCATCAAGGAATGCGGCGATAAGATAGAAGCCGGGGACACCTTCCCCAAGGCCGCCGCGGACGCGGGGCTGTTTACCGGCATGCAGTCGGGCATACTCTCCGCAGGCTTCCGTTCCGGCATCACCGAGCAGGCCATGGACGAGGTGGCGCGGCTGTGCGAGGAAGACTCGGACACATTGCTGCTGCGTGTGGTCAACAAGACCGAGCCCGCGCTGATCATAGTCCTGGCGCTCGCGGTAGGGCTCGTGCTTCTGTCGGTCATGCTGCCCCTCATAGGGATGATGACGGCCATAGGAGTATAGCATATGATAATACAAAGCAGAGTGCGGCAGTTCTTCAGGACTGCATTGCCGGCGATAATATTCTTGGTGGCGCTTGCCGTCTTCGTGGCCTTCGTGTCCGGCATTTCGGGCAAGTCGGAATCCGAGGGCATGCAGCTCACATACGAAAGCGTGCGGCGCGCGGCCGTGCAGTGCTATGCCCTTGAAGGCGGCTACCCCGTCGACTTCGAGTACCTGAAAGAGCATTATGGCATACAGCCCGACGAGGGCAAGTACGTCATCTATTATGAATATATCGCTTCGAACCTTATGCCTGACATAACCGTCGTGCCCGCTTCGGCGGCACAGTTCGCAGAACAGCACAGGTAGGTAAAAAAAATGCAGATGAAACAAGGTTCTTCCATTACGGATACGGCTGTAGTCCTCCTTCTTATCGGGATCTTCGTGCTGCTTGCCACAGGGGTTTTGACGCTGGGCGTCTCCGTATACAACAACACCACTGTATCAGCTTCGGAAAACTATACCCACCGCACGGCGCTGTCGTACATAGCGAACCAGGTGCGGCGGGGCGACACGGCGGGCGGCATAGAGGTGCGCAGCCTTGACGGCGTGGACGCGCTGGCCCTGCGCAGCGAGATAGGCGGCACCGGCTACATCACATACCTATACTGCTACGACGGGCAGCTGCGCGAGCTTTTCACCGAGGAAGGCGTGGAGCAGGAGCTGGCCTCCGGCACGGTGGTGATGCCGCTGGCGGAGCTGGGCTTCAGCCTTGACGGAGGCAATATAGACGTTACCGCCACCGATGGGGCCGGGAACGCGCGCAGCCTGATACTGTCGCCGCGCTCAGGCGTGGCGGAAGGGTAAGCGGAGCGATGCTGTTATCCAACTAAAATCATCGCGCAAATATTATCCACGCTTTAGTCGGAGAACAGTGTAAATTATTTTTTATATCTGGCTTTGTGGCGGCCGGACGGGCCGCAATAATGGAGGCAATGGATGAAAAACGGGAATTCGCGCCCGGCGCTCTTCCTCACAGAGATGATTGTCGCAATCCTTATATTCGCGCTATGCATGGGCGTATGCGGCGGCATGTTCGTTCGTGCGTTCACTGCGTCGTCCAAGAGCACGAACCTGAACAATGCCGTATTCATAGCGGAGAGCCTGGCTGAGTCCTTCCGCTCGCATGACGATCTGCAGGAGATGGCCGAAAAGCTCGGCGGCTTCCTCGGCGACGATATGCAGACGCTCACCCTGTACTATGACAAGGGCTGGGGCTATAGCGAGCATCTGAGGGACGCCGGTTTCGCCGTTACCATAACGGCGGCGTCAGGCGGCGATGCGATCAGGACAGCCGATATCTCAGTATATGGAGGCACTGGGCTCATTCTGGAGCTCAAGTCGTCCAAGAACATATTGCTGGAGGCCGGGAAACGATGAATATGGGAAAAATCGACATACGCACATCGGGCATAGGCGTCACCACGCTGTTCGTGGTGCTCATCGTGCTGTGCCTGACGATATTCTCCGTGCTCGCCTTTGCGTCGTCCTCTGCGGATCTCAGGCTTTCGAGCAAGAACGCCGAGATGGCGGAAAAATATTACGGCGCCGACAACCTGGCTGTGCGGATCAGCGCCGATGTCACCAGCCTATGGCAAGAGGATGCCCCCCGCCCGGATGCGGCAGCACTGCTGCGGCTTGAGGAGGCGATCATCGGCAATCCGGGCGTCATGCACGCAAGCGCGGCCGACAATGGGGAGGACGGCATATACGTGTCCTACAGCATCTTCGTAGACATACTGCTCACCCTCGCTGTGGAACTGCGCATACCGGAGAGCGGCGTCTGCGAGGTGCAGTCATGGAGCCTCGTCGCCGAAGAGCCGGAAACGATAGAAAGCACGGAATCCAACCTGTGGCAGGGTTTCGGGCAGTAGGCGGCAAAATACAGTGCGGCAATGGCAAGGCGAAAAGGACGGGGAAGACAGGATTATGGCTAGGCTTTGCAACAGGCAAGGCAGCGGATCAGCCGCAAAGATGTCACTTTTTTATCGGAGAACAGTATTAGCCGGAGAATATTATCATATGAGCTGAGCGAAGATAAGAGAAGAAAGGAATTGGTTGATATGGATATAAAATCCATACTCGAAGAAGGTGTGGCAAGACAGGCCTCTGACGTGATCATAGTCCCCGGCCTTCCTGTCTCGTACAAGATAAGCGGCAACATACACCGGGACAACAACGAGCGGATGACTTCATCGATGATATCCACGCTCATGGAGGACATGTACCGCCTTGCGGGCGGGCGCGACATGAGCCGGATGCTGGAAAACGGCGACGGCGACGACGACTTTTCCTTCGCCCTATCCGGCCTTGCGCGGTTCCGCATCAATGTCTTCAAACAGCGCGGCTCGCTGGGCTGCGTTATCAGGGTGGTGGCGTTCAGGCTTCCAGACAGGCACACCCTGATGATCCCGGACAACGTGATCGCCTTTTCGGAATGCACGCGCGGCATGGTGCTCGTCACGGGGCCTGCCGGCAGCGGGAAATCTACCACACTGGCCTGCCTTATCGACGCTATAAACTCCACGCGCAACGCGCATATAATAACCATAGAAGACCCGATCGAATACCTCCACCAGCATAAGATGGGCGTAGTGACGCAGAGGGAGATAGAGACCGACACACAGAGCTACACGTCCGCGCTGCGGGCCGCGCTGCGCCAGGCGCCGGATGTCATACTGCTGGGCGAGATGCGCGACTACGAGGCCATCAAGGCCGCCGTCACGGCGGCGGAGACCGGGCATCTGGTCATCTCCACCCTGCACACCACTGGCGCCGTGAACACCGTGGACAGGATCATAGACTCATTCCCGCCGGAACAGCAGCAGCAGATACGCATACAGCT
>JAIRSA010000192.1 GCA_031255695.1 Eubacteriales Family XIII. Incertae Sedis bacterium
GAAGCAGAAACACGTTATCGATCAGGAAAAGTGCATAAAATGCGGGAAGTGCGAAGAGTCCTGCAAATTCAGCGCTATCCTGCGTGATTAGTGAAGTAGAGGTGAGACGGAGATGAAAAAATACAGACTTAATATCGACGGGAAGGAAGTGTACGGGATCCCAGGGCAGACTGTCCTGGAGGTTGCGAACGACAACGGAATATTCATCCCTACGCTTTGCTTCGACGAGAGGACTGAGATATACGGCGCCTGCGGCCTCTGCGTGGTAGAGGTGGAGGGCAACCCCAAGCTGGTGAAGGCCTGCGCGACCAACATCGCGCCGGGCATGGTGGTGAGGACGAAGACGGACAGGGTGGTGCAGTCGCGCCGGACAAACCTTGAGCTGCTGCTGTCGAACCACGTGGGCGACTGCAGGCCGCCATGCGCGCTGGCCTGCCCTGCGAACACTGACTGCCAGGGCTATGTGGGGCTGATCGCCAACGGGCGCTTTGAAGAGGCCATAGAGCTGATCAAGGAGAAGATCCCCCTTCCGGCATCTATCGGCAGGGTCTGCCCGCATCCCTGCGAGGACGAATGCAGGCGCAAGCTGGTCGACGAGCCGATCTCGATAGCGTGGCTGAAGCGCTTCGCGGCCGATGCCGATTTGTTCGGGGACGACCCGTTCATGCCGGAGATAGAGCCGGAGACGGGGAAGTCCGTCGCCATCATTGGCGGAGGCCCCTACGGGCTGTCGCTCGCGTATTTCCTGCGGCAGAAGGGGCATGAGATCACCATCTTCGATGCCATGCCCAAGCTGGGCGGCATGCTGCGCTACGGCATACCGGAGTACAGGCTGCCTAAGGAAGTGCTGGACGAGGAGATCGATCTGATCGAGAGGATGGGCGTCGAGATAGTGACGGACACGAGGGTCGGCACCGACCTGGATTTCGAGACCATCAGGAACGACTTTGACGCCGTGTGCATCGGCATAGGCGCGTGGGTATCCACGGGCGTCGGATGCAAGGGCGAGGACGCGGCCGGCGTCATAGGCGGCATAGATCTGCTGCGGAAGGTCGTGCGCAACGGCGACATCGATCTGGGCAAGAAGGTCGCTATAGTCGGCGGCGGCAACACGGCCATGGATGCCTGCCGCACGGCCGTCAGGCTTGGCGCGGAAAAAGTCTACAATATATATCGCCGCACGAAGGACGAGATGCCCGCCGACATGGTGGAGATCGAGGAAGCGGAGGAAGAAGGCGTAATATTCAAGAACCTGACGAACCCCATCGAGATAATCACGGATGCCAAGGGCCATGCGAAGCAGATCCTTTTGCAGGTCATGGAGCTGGGCGAGCCGGACGCGTCCGGGAGGCGCGCGCCGAAGCCCGTGGAGGGCAAGACGGAGCTGCTCGATGTGGACACGGTGATCCTGGCGATAGGGCAGGCGGTCGATCCTGCCGGCTTCGAGGGGCTTGACCTCACGAGGAAGAAGGGCATAGCGTACGACAAGGACAGCTTCATGACGAGCATACCTGGCGTCTTCGCGGGCGGGGACTGCGGCAATGACAAGATCTCCATCGCCATAGAGTCGATCGCCGACGCGCATAAGGCCTGCGGCATAGTCGATGCCTACCTGGCCGGCGAGGAGATGCAGTATGTCAAGCCCTATGTGGTCGAGCGCGACGATATCACCGAGAAGACATTTGAGGACAGGGAGCGGCAGTGCAGGCCGAAGATGGGCCACCTCTCCCCGGACGAGAGGAAGGCGAACTTCATGGAAGTCGTCTTCGGGTACGACGGGGAGCAGGCGGTCGCGGAGGGCAGCAGATGCCTGGAATGCGGCTGCGGCGACTACTTCGAGTGCAAGCTCATAGATTTCGCGAACGAATACGATGTCAAGCCGGAGAGGCTTGCCGGCGAGAAGCATAAGGTCGAGTACGACGACGAGCACCCGTTCATCGTCAGGGATCCCAACAAGTGCATACTGTGCGGGCTCTGCGTCCGCGTCTGCGACGAGGTGATGGGCGTGGGCGCCCTAGGGCTTGTGAACAGGGGCTTCGACACCGTGATCAAGCCGACGCTCGAAAAGCCGCTGGCCGAGTCCGGATGCATTTCCTGCGGGCAGTGCGTCAGCGTATGCCCGACGGGGGCGCTGCAGGAGAGGCTTTCGCTCAGCAAGCCGGTGCCGCTGGACACGGTGGAGACCGATACGGTCTGCCCGTACTGCTCTGTCGGCTGCGGGATACAGCTTGAGACCTACGGCGACATGCTGGTAAGGGCGACGCCGGACAAGGAAGGCGCGGTGAACCGGGGGTTGCTCTGCGGCCGCGGGCGCTTCGGCTTCGACTGCTCGGAGCTTGAGGGCAAGCTCACGAGCCCGCTGATCATGAAGGGCGGGAAGCAGGAGGAGGCGGACTACTACGACGCCTTCGTCACTGTGGCCAAGAAGGCGCAGGCGGCTGCCGCAAGGCATGGGCGCGGCGCGGTCGCGGTGGCCGTTTCCGATAGGTACACGAACGAGGAGGCCTACGTGGTGAAGTGCCTCGCGGAGGCCATGGGCGCGAAGCTGCTTTCGTTCAACAACAGGAAGAGCGGGCTTGCGCCTGTGCTGGGCTTCGACGCGTCGCCCAACACTATCGACGAGCTGCTTTCGACGGAGCTGATACTGGCCGTGGGCTTTGACTGGCAGGCGAACCCGGTGATCATGCTCAAGATGAAGCAGGCGGCGGAAGCGGGCGCCAAGGTCATAGTCGTGAACCCTGAGGGGTTTGAGCAGAAGCTTAACTTCCCTCACAAGATGGTATATGCGCCCAATGATCTGGGCTTCCTGAAGGAGATCGCGAAGATCGCGGCGGACAGCGGCAAGGCGGCCGGCGTGGACGGCTTCAAGGAGTTCGCGGCGGGCCTGGCCGGCGTGAAGCCGGGCGATGAGGCCAAGGCCGTGGCCGAGGCCTATCTGGGCGCCAAGAAGGCCATGATCGTCTTCCAGCAGAATGTAGCCACTACGGGCGCGGCCACGCTGATCGCTGACATAGCGCTGGCGTCGGGGCATATAGGCGCGCCTAGGGACGGGATACTCCAGATCAAGGCGAAGAACAACAGCCAGGGGCTGATCGACCTGGGGATAAGAAGCGGCGCGGAGGCGCTGGAGGGCGTGAAGGCGCTGCTCTGCTTCGGCGAAGACCCGCAGGCCGAGATCCCGGGCCTTGAGTTCCTGATGGTCTGCGACACCCATCTGACGAAGACGGCGAGAGCCGCCGATGTCGTGATCCCCGGTACGGGATTCTCGTCGGCGGACGGCACGTTCACCAACACGGAGCGGCGCATGCAGCTGGTCCAGAAGGCGGTGGACGAGGAAGTGGAGATGTCCAACTGGGAGGTCGCGGCCGAGATCGCGCGCGTGTACGAGGTGGAATTCCCATGGGAGAGCACTGCGGACGTGTCGCTTGAGATGGACGACAGCATCCTGAAGTACAGGGAGTCGGAGCCCGGCGAGATCTACGGCGGCGTGCTGGCCCCGGCCAACGCGCGGTTTGTGGACGCGGGCGAAGGCAGGATGGTGGACGTGCTGGCCACGAGCGACAACCTGATGAACATGATAGACGAAAGGCTGCCGAAGGCCGCCGACATCTAATGGCGGCAGGACCCCGGCCGGCGGATGGGCTGGCGGCGCGGCGGCCAGGCATCGGATGGGAGGCTGCCGCAGCTGGCGGCAAGGCGCCGCCGGGCCGGCTGTAGCCGCAGATGCTGTGGCTGGGGTCCTGGGCGGCAAAGCGCGTCTCACTAAAATTCTATAAATAATCGATATGTACGGCGGCATTCGGAGATAAAATCGACGGATGCCGCTGTTTTATTATGGGCGCAGCATTTTTTGTGATGATTTCGAGCAAGTATAATGCAAAATTAATTGAAAAATGTCCGAAGATTACTTGACGCATCTATAAGTAGAGTATAAAATAATATTATAATACTGTTCGGCGATTGAAGCATTGTTAGAATTTATGGGCAAATCTGCCATAAAGACGGCATGGGTTCGGCCGGCGGGCGGTATTGCCCTTGTAGCATTTCATATTTGGACGATATGCAGCCGGCTGTCAGGGCGGCGGCGAGTATTATTCGTTGAATTGATGTGCTGTGAGGCGGCATTGTCATAAAATTTTCGGACATAAGTTCGGCTATGGGGGGATAAGCGCGCTTTAGCGCAGCATAGGGCAGGTCTGGCAGGGTGCATGCAAGGGAAGGGCATAGCGTCTGTGCGGATGGGCCGATATGGATGTATTGCCATATCGTGGGGCGCGGCGGCGCATCCTCAAAAAGGGAAATGTGGAGGGATAAATTTATGAGGAACTGGAAGATCAAGGTCAAGTTGTTGTCTGGATTTCTTTTAGTGGCGGCCATGACCGCCGTCGTGGGGTGCTTGGGGATCTACGGCATGCTGGAGATGTCCCGGACCCAGACTGAAATGTACACCCATGTGACCAACATGGATACTACCGGGGATGTGCAGTATTCGCTTGCGCTTCAGAGGATTGCCTACAGGGACGGTATCCTGTATATGAACGATCCGGTGAAGCAGCAGCAGGCGCTCAAGAACCTGAACAGCGCAAAGGCGGAACTGGCCGATAGCCTGAAGGTGCTGGAAGCCAATCTTATGACGTCTAAGGGCAAGGCGCAGCTGCAGACGATATCGGGCACGTACGACGACTATCTTGTCCAACTGGACAAGCTGACGGACATCATAGGCGATGGCAACGCGGAGGCCGCGCTCACAGAGCTGAACGCCATGATCGATGTCGCGGGCAAGTTCCAGCAGGACGTGAACGATTTGGTGAAGATCATCATAGATACTGCCGCCGCATCGAATGCGTCCGACTCTGCCAGGGCCAATATCCTGAATATCGTGCTCGTCGTGATCGCCGTCGGCGCTGTCGTTTCCGCAGTGCTTCTGGGCATAATCATATCCAGGATCATTGCCGGGCCTATAAGGCGCCTGCTTGAGGCGGCCAATGCCATAGCCAAGGGCGATATCAACGTGCCTATGGACATGAACAGCAACGATGAAATCGGCCAGTTGGCCAAGTCATTCGGGGTGATGGTCGATGCCATAAGGGTCCAGGCGGACGCGCTGACGCAGATAGCCGCGGGCGACTTTAGGTCTTCTATAGAGGTGCGTTCCGATAAGGATGTAATGAACAAGTCCATCAATACGCTTATCGAGAAGACGAACAACATGCTCATTGAGATCAAGGAGGCTTCGGCGCAGGTCTCGGCAGGCGCCGGGCAGATAGCGACGGGCGCGCAGAGCCTGGCATCGGGATCGACGGAACAGGCCGCCACGCTGGAGGAATTTTCTGCTTCCATAGCGGAGGTCATGTCGCAGTCGGAGGAGAATACCGAGAAGTCGCAGGAAGCCTATAACGACGTGCAGCTTTCGACGAGATACATGAGCGAAAGCATGGAGTCGATGAACAATATGACGGCTGCCATGCAGGAAATCAATGAAAGCTCTAACAATATCGCAAAGGTCATAAAGGTCATCGACGACATCGCCTTCCAGACCAACATACTTGCCCTCAACGCGGCGGTAGAGGCCGCGCGGGCCGGGCAGCACGGCAAGGGCTTCGCCGTCGTGGCGGACGAGGTAAGGAACCTGGCGTCCAAGTCGGCGGAGGCCGCAAAGGAGACGGCGGCGCTGATAGAGAACAGTACGCATAAGGTCACGGAGGGCAACTCTATCGCGGTCAAGACCAGCGAGAGCCTGATGTCGGTGAACGCGATCTCGGAGAAGAACGCCATATCGATGCAGGATATAAGCGCGGCATCCCAGCTGCAGAGCGAGGCGATTTCAGAGATAACGAAGGGGATTGGCCAGATCTCGGATGTAGTCCAGGCGAATTCGGCGACGGCGGAAGAGTCGGCCGCCGCCGCGCAGGAGCTCTCGGCCCAGGCGACCATGCTCGAAAACATAATATCGCAGTTCAAGCTCAGGGAAATGGGGGGAGGCGGCGGCTTCAACGGCCATTCCGGCAACCAAGCGCCCATGGGTTATGACAATGCGCTGGAAAACAGGGGGGCGCCAGTGATCGATCTCGGCGGCGGCTTCGATAAGTATTGATGCCGGCCGATATATAGATATATATAGAACCAGGCGCCCGGCGGGTCTCCCGCCGGGCGCCGCGCTTTGTGCCGGGCCGTCAGGGCCAGGCTGTTTTGCCGCGAAGGGCGGTCCGGCACGCCATGCCATGCCGGACCGCTGCGCGGCCGGAGGCGCCGAGCTTTGCCGGGCGCTGGGCAGGGTCACCCGCCGGGCGGGTCAAATGACACGATGATCAGCAGCCGGCCGCTTTCCTTGCGTATTATGGCCGGCCCGTCAAGGAACTCATTGCTCACGCCTATGGGGAAGCTGTCGCGCAGGGTATAGCCCTCTATGGCGTATTTGGCGTTCTCTATGCACAGGCCTGTGCAGCAGGCGGACCATGACAGCACGGAGAAGTAGGCGCCGCCGCGCGGTTCCAGGGTGAATGCGCCGGCGTCCGTCATGAAGGCCGTGTTCCAGGCGTCGCGCATGCAGGGGCGGCCGCCCCTGTCCAGGCAGTAAGCCATGAGCTGAAGGTTTGCCAGCGTGTGGTCGAGCCTGCCGCCTATGCCGCCTATTATGAGGAAGTCCTTGAACCCGGCGTCCAGGCCGTATTTGAGGGCCAGGCCTGTGTCTGTGTCGTCCTTTTCGGGGGAGGCGGCGATCACGGGTATGCCAGGCGCCGGGGCCCCCGAAAGGGAGTCGAAGTCGCCGATCACGAGATCCGGGCGTATGCCGGCCGCGGCCGCCTTTTCGTAGCCGCTGTCGGCGCAGATGATGAAATCGCCGTCCTGCGCGGCGAAGGCTTCGGCGGAGCCGGGCGCCATGTAGCCGGCGAATATGACGCAGCGCCGGGCCCCCGGCGCCGGGTTTTTGCCATTGCCCGTGCCATTCGCATTGCCGCCATCCACGCCGCCCATGCCATCCGCATTGCCCGTGCCATCCACGCCGCCCGTGCCATCCACGCCGCCCATGCCATCCACACCGCCCGTGCCATCCACGCCGCCCATGCCGCCCGCATTGCCCGTGCCATCCACGCCGCCCATGCCATCCGCATTGCCCGTGCCATCCACGCCGCCCATGCTGCCCGCATTGCCCGTGCCATCCACGCCGCCCATGCCATCCGCATTGCCCATTCTGCCAATTATGCCCATTCTGCCCATTTTGCTGGCCCCTCACATTGCCTATACTTTATACTGTTCTCCGACTAATACTGTTCTCCGACTAAAAACGCGATATATTTGCGGCCGATCCGCGGTATTACATGATCCAGATAATACCCCCCATGGATGTACATTAAACCATTTTGCCCCGCGCGCCGCAATAAAGCGCTTGAATTGGCAATGGAATTGTGATAAGATTTTAATATATAATAATGGACGTTCTAGCACAATAACGATGTAAGACTGGTGGGGTATTGACATGAAGAGATTTAAAATCAAAGGGAAAATGTTAATGGGGTTTATGTCGGTAGCGCTGATGGCCACGCTTGTGGGGGTATTTGGGATCTACGGCCTTCTGGATCTGTCTGACGAGATAGACGAGGTCAACAGGGCGTCCAAGAACACTCTGGAGATAAGCGGCCTGGAGGGCGACATGAAGGAGGAGCGCACAACGTACATGCGCGGCGCCATATTGTTCATGAGCGGCGCTGTCGCTGACAGCGTCGAAGAGTACAAAAAGCTGGAAAGCTTTGACGCTGCCTTTAGGGACAGGCTGGTCTACTTGGACGAATCATTGGAGTTCCCCGAAGCCAGGCAGAAGCTGGACGATCTGGCCAATGCCTATGATGCGTATGCGGCGCAGCGCAGCAAATACGCCAAGCAAGTGAGGAGCGGCGAGCTTACCAACGAGGGGATCCTGGAAAGGATGCGTGAAGTAGGCGTGGCTATGGACGGGGTGATCGGCATAGTCGGCGATATGATCGCGCTCCAGGGGGCCAGCAGCGACGAGCTGACGGCGAACAGCGAAGCGGTGGCCAATAACCTGATCATCATTATGTCGGTGATGGGGCTCTTCGCCATGGCCTCGGCGGTATCGCTGGGCATAAAGGTCGCGTCCGGGATCAGCAAGCCGGTAAACCACCTGGTGGCGGCGGCCAAGGAACTCGCCGTCGGCAATGTGGATGTCGAGATCAATGTGAGGTCCAATGACGAAATGGGGGAACTGGCGGAGGCATTCACGGAGATGGCCGATGCGATAAAAACCCAGGCGGACATAATGGAGAGGATGGCTGCCGGCGATTTCAGGTCGGGCATAGAGGTGCGCTCGGAGAGCGACATCATGAACAGATCGATAAACACGGTGGTGCGCAAGAACGACGAGACGCTCAAGGGGATAAGGAAGGCCGCCAGCCAGGTTTCGGCAGGGGCGGCGCAGATATCCACAGGCGCCCAGAGCCTTGCGTCGGGCTCAAGCCAGCAGGCGGCGACGCTGCAGGAATTCACTGCGGCGGTGAACGAGCTCAGCGAGAAGTCGGAGGGGAACACCAAGAAATCCATGGAGGCCTACGAGGACGTCAATGAGTCGAGCAGGCATATGGTGGCCAGCATGGAGTCGATGCATGCCATGACGGACGCCATGCACGATATCAACGAGAGCGCCGGCAATATCGCGAAGGTCATAAAGGTCATCGACGACATCGCCTTCCAGACGAATATACTGGCGCTGAACGCGGCTGTCGAGGCGGCCAGGGCAGGGCAGCATGGCAAGGGCTTCGCCGTCGTCGCCGACGAGGTCAGGAACCTCGCGTCCAAATCCGCAGAGGCGGCAAAGGAGACGGCTACGCTCATAGAGAACAGCACGCAGAAGGTGTCCGAGGGGAACAGCATAGCGCAGAAGACCGGCGAGAACCTTGAGCACATGAGCGCCATATCGGAGAAGAACGCCGGTTCCATGAAGGAGATCAGCGAGTCGTCCAAGGAGCAGAGCGACGCGATATCGCAGATAACCACCGGCATCAACCAGCTGTCTGACGTCGTCCAGGCGAACTCCGCCACGGCCGAGGAGTCGGCGGCGGCGGCCGAGGAGCTGGCGGCGCAGGCAAACACGCTTGAGGATATATTGTCGGGCTTCAAGCTGACGGACGACGGCGCCGGCGCGCCGCACATGGGCGCGGGCCCAGGCGTGGGGTATGAGGCGGCGCAGGTGCGGCTGCCGGCGTCGAGGCCATTGACGATAGACCTGAGTCAGGGCGGCGACAAGTATTGATTAAAATGGATTTTGAGTCGAATATTCGGAACGTGAATTGCTAAATTTGCCCGTCTGACCCGATTTTGCCGGTCCCATGGAGCCAATACAGTTTTTTGCTGGGGCAGGGCTGCGGGAAGGGCGGGCATGTCGGTAAAATCTAAAAATTCCAGCCATTCCAAGGCATATAATTTTCGCAAAATTCGGCAAATTGTCCGAAAGCGAGTTGTAGAAATAGTGCGAAAATTCAGTAAAAAATGAAAAAAACAAAGAAAAATCAAGGCGAGGGACGGGTTCCCTCGCTTTTTTTGTAAATTCGCTTAAAATCAAAATTTCATCTTGCTAAACAGCCATAAAATGTATATACTGTACTCAGGCAGCCATGTCGGAATACAGTGTGGCAGGATATAGGTGGAAATTATGGAAACTAAAATCAGGGAGATATTGTCTGAAAAGGTAAACCCGCTGCTGAAGAGCCATGACGGCGGTGCAGAGCTGGTAAAGTTCGAGGGCGGCATAGCGCATGTGAGGCTGACTGGGGCGTGCCGAGGCTGTCCTTCGGCGCAGTATACTGTCGAGGACGTCATAAAGGCGATCATGGCGGAGGAGCTGCCAGACGTGCGGGATGTCACCCTGGAGAACCCTGTAAGCCAAGAGCTTATCGATATGGCGAAGAAGATTCTTAGCGGTGAGAGAAAATTGAATTGAGGAGGGATAGTTATGGCGTTAATGACTGGTTCGGAGTACATTGAAAGTCTGCGTAAGCTTGGCACAAGGGTTTACATGTTTGGGGAGAAGATCGATAATTGGGTCGATCATCCGATGATTAGGCCATCTATAAACTGTGTGGCGATCACTTATGATCTGGCCCATGATCCTGAGTACGGCGATCTGATGACGGTAAAGTCCAATCTTACGGGCAAGAAAGTCAACCGTTTTTCGCACCTGCATCAGAGCACGGAGGATCTGAAGAATAAGGTCAAGATGCAGAGGCTGCTGGGGCAGAAAACCGCGTCGTGTTTCCAGAGGTGCGTCGGCATGGACGCATTCAACTCCCTGTTTTCCACTACATTCGAGACTGACGAGAAATATGGCACGAAATATCACGAAAATTTCAAAAAATACCTTACATACGTACAAGAAAATGACCTGACTGTGGACGGGGCCATGACGGACCCCAAGGGCGACAGGGGCCTTTCGCCGGGCAAGCAGAAGGACCCCGATCTCTTCCTGCGCATCGTCGAGAAGAGGGCTGACGGCATTGTCGTGAGAGGCGCCAAGGCCCACCAGACAGGTTCCATAAATTCGCATGAGCACCTTGTCATGCCGACCATCGCCATGACGGAGGAGGACAAGAGCTACGCGGTATCGTTCGCGTGCCCGTCGGACGTCGAGGGGCTGTTCATGATCTACGGCAGGCAGTCATGCGACACGAGGAAGATGGAGGAAGAGGCTGACATAGATGTGGGCAACAAGCAGTTCGGCGGCCAGGAAGCCCTGGTTGTATTCGACAATGTCTTCATCCCCAACGACCGCGTGTTCCTCTGCGAGGAATGGGATTTCGCCGGGGTGCTGGTCGAAAGGTTCGCCGGCTACCACAGGCAGTCCTATGGCGGCTGCAAGGTCGGCGTAGGCGACGCGCTCATAGGCGCGGCCGCCCTCATCGCGGAATACAACGGTGCGCAGAAGGCCTCGCACGTCAAGGACAAGCTCATCGAGATGACCCACCTGAACGAGACGCTGTACTGCTGCGGCATTGCCTGCTCGGCGGAAGGCTACCCGACGAAGGCGGGCAACTACCAGATCGATCTCCTGCTGGCCAATGTCTGCAAGCAGAACGTCACGCGTTTCCCATACGAGATCGTGAGGCTGGCCGAGGACATAGCGGGCGGGCTCATGGTCACTATGCCGTCCGCCGCCGACTTCAGGTCGAAGGAGAAGGTGCCGACAGCTTCCGGGCTTACCGTGGGCGAGTGGTGCAACAAGTTCTTCCAGGGGGACGCTTCGGTCTCGACGGAAAACAGGCAGAGGCTGCTGCGCTTCATAGAGAATCTGTGCCTTGGCGCTTCGGCGGTAGGCTACAGGACGGAATCGATGCACGGCGCGGGCTCGCCGCAGGCGCAGCGCATCATGATCGCGAGGCAGGGCAATATCAACGGCAAGAAGGCGCTGGCCAAGAGCCTTGCCGGCATAAAGGACTGATATGGCCTGCGGCGCGGGTGCGGGCTCT
>JAIRSA010000182.1 GCA_031255695.1 Eubacteriales Family XIII. Incertae Sedis bacterium
TGCCGTCCTGCAAGGCGCAAAACGCAAGCGAACCCGAAGGTTCGGTGAGGCTTTGCAACGAAGCAGGGGGGTGAATCAGCCGCAAATATATCACGTTTTTAGTCGGAGAACAGTATTAATACTGTTCTCCGATTAGGGCGTAGATAAGATCTGCGCGATGATTTTAGCCGGAGAACAGTATCATTATCATTGCATTGGGCTATTTTTTGTTGCTCTTGCGCCATACGCCGATCTCTTCGGCCTCTTTGATCAACTGATCCCTGAAATCCGGATGCGCTATGGATATTACCGCCTCTGCCCTTTCCCAGACCGTGCGCCCCTTAAGATCCACTATGCCGTTCTCAGTCACAAGGTAATGCACCATTGTCCGGGGCACGGTCACGACCGCGCCAGGCGTCAGTGTGGATTTCACCCTGGAAACCAGCCCGCCCTTCTTCGTGTATGCCGAGCTCATGCAGATGAAGGCCCGTCCGCCCTTGGAGCGGTAGGCGCCGTATGTGAAGTCGAGCTGCCCGCCCGTGCCGCTGATCTGCCGTGTGCCTGCGGACTCGGAGCATATCTGCCCCAGGATGTCCACCTCCACGCAGTTGTTGATCGCGACCACCTTGTCGTTCTTGGCGATCACGAAGGGATCGTTGGTATAGTCCACCGGATAGAACGCGACGTTCGGGTTGTTGTTCACGTAATCGTAGGTAGCCTTCCCGCCCAGCGCGAAGGTGCAGACGATCTTGTATTTGTCGATGTTCTTCCTGGCGCCCGTCACCTGGCCGGCCTCGACCATGTTGACAAACGAGTCCACGAACATCTCCGTGTGTATGCCCAGATCCTTCAGATCGGACTTGGCGATCATCGCGCCCACGGCGTTCGGCATGCCGCCGATCCCCAGTTGCAGGCAGTCGCCGTCCTCAAGGCGGCCCATGATCAGCTCCGCGATCTTCTGATCCGTATCGCTCGGAACTATGGCAGGGATCTGCGGCACATCCCAGTTAGCCTCGACTATCGCGTCCACTTTGCTTATGTGTATCGATTCTTGGAAGCCGCCCAGGCACCTGGGCACCTTCGGGTTCACCTCGACGACGATCTTCCCGGCAGTCTCGCACAGCGCCATCGCGTGCGAAACCTGTGGCCCAAAGTTGAAATAGCCCCATTCGTCCATGGGCGGCACGGTCAGGAACAGCACGTCGGTCTTTATGTGCTTCCTGTAATATCCAGGCTGTTCGTGGTAGAGCACCGGCAGGTGCCAGCACAGGCCCTGATCGCCCAGCTTGCGCTCGCTGGCGCCGAGATGCGTGCTGTTGTAGGTGAAGTGTTCGTTCTCAGGGTCCGCAAGGACGGTCTCTGGCGTACCGATGCGGGAAGTACCGCGTATCTTCACGTCGAAAAGCTCGTCCTTCCTCGTGGCGAGCGCCTTGTCCAATTCCACGACATGGCCGGCGAAAGCCCCGTACTCCACCCAGTCGCCGGATTTGACCAGCTTCACCGCCTCGGCCGGCGTAGTCAGTTTGCGCTTATATTCTTGCTGATAGTCCAAGTAAGCACCTCCTCTTATATGTTTTCCTAATATTATTGGCTGCTGCCCATCGCAAAATCACGGGCTCAGCCCGGTCGGGGCAAAGTCGCTGCAAGTCCCTGGGCGTCCCAGCCACGGCGCGGCCCCAGCGCCGTGTGGCGCCCTACTGCCCGGCGCGGCCCCAGCGCCGTGTGGCGCCCTACTGCCCGGTGCGGCCCCAGCGCCGTGTGGCGCCCTACTGCCCGGCGCGGCCCCAGCGCCGTGTGGCGCCCCGCTGCCCGGTGCGCCTCGGCGCGGGCGGGGCTTGCAGCCAACTGAGCCGCTGCAAGCCCCGCCCGGGCCCAGGCATTGCATCAGTCGATAAAGTACTTGTCCTCTATCTCCAGGATGGTGTCGTCGTTCTTGTCGATCGCGTCCAGCCTGCCCATTACCTGCGGAAGCACGGAGCTGATGAAGAACTTGGCAGTCTTGATCTTGCTCTCATAGAAGAGCACATCAGCTTCCAGCGCGCCGCCAGCCTTCAGCTTCTCCGTAGCCACGGCCGCCTGCGAAAGGAGCATCCACGCGACAGCTATGTCCTCCGCGATGCTCAGGTAAGGCGTGGCCCACGAATAGGCCAGGTAGCCGTTCTCGTTCAGCCGCGCCCTCAGCAGGCCGCTGGTCTCGATGAATTTGTCCAAAAATACCCCAAAGTCCGCCGCGTAGCCGGCCAGGCCCTCGATCCCCTTGGCCGCCGCGATGACCGATTGTATTTCGTCTATCAGCGCCTGGAACGCGGACGCGCCCCGCATGACGATCTTGCGCCCAAGCAGGTCATTGGCCTGGATGCCGTTCGTCCCTTCATATATGCTCGTGATCTTGCAGTCGCGCGCCAGCTGCTCCACATAGTATTCCTGGCAATATCCGTATCCGCCGAACACCTGGATGGCCGTGATGCAGGCGTCAAAGCCCTTGTCTGTGCCGCCGCCTTTGCATATGGGCGTCAGTATCTCCACAAGGTCGCCGTATTTCTGCTTCGCTGCCTCGTCGGCCGCCACCTCTTGCATGTCTACGCATTTGGCCGCGTAGAGCAGGAGGGCGCGTATGCCTTCCGTGTAGCACTTCATCATCAGGAGGTTGCGCCTTACGTCGGGATGCTCTATAATGGGGACCTGCGGGCCTGTCCTCTGCCCGAACGCCACGCCCTGCTTTCTTTCCCGCGCGAAATCCAGCGCATGGAGGTATGCGGAGCTGCCCATCGCGATGCCTTCCATGCCGACCACTATGCGCTGCTCGTTCATCATGTGGAACATGGTGACGATGCCCTTGCCGCGGCCGCCAATAAGCTCGCCAATGCAGCTGTTGTTGTCGCCGTACGCCAGCGACGCGGTCGCCGAGCCCTTCATGCCCATCTTGTGCTCGACGCCTGTGCAGAAGACGTCGTTGGGCTCGCCCAGGCTGCCGTCGTCGTTGACCCTGATCTTGGGCACGATGAAGCAGGACAGGCCCTTGGTGCCTTCCGGATCGCCTTCGACCCTGGCCAAGAGGATGTGCACGAGGTTCTCCGTCAGATCCGACTCGCCCTGGCTTATGAAGAGCTTGTTGCCTTTGATGCTGTATGTGCCGTCCGGGTTCGGGATCGCCTTCGTCTTTATCGCGCCGACGTCGCTTCCCGCTTCAGGCTCTGTCAAGTCCATGCAGCCGCCGTAGCGGCCCGACCAGATCGCTTCCAGATACTTGCTTTTCTGCTCCTCGGTCCCGAATATCTCTATGACCTTGCCTGCGCTGTGCGTAAGGCAGGTGTAGACCATAAGCGACTGGTTGGCAGCGAAGAACAGCATCTGTGTCAGATAGTTGAGCATGGTGGGCATCTGCTGCCCGCCGTAGTCATAAGACTCTGCCGGCGCTGTCCACCCGCCTTCGCAGAACTTCTTGTAGGCCGCGTGGAACTCCGCCGGCACTGTCGCCTTCCCATCGCTGTAGGCCACGCCTGTCTTGTCGCCTATGCTGTTGATGGGATAGTACTCGTTGACAGCCAGCTTTTCCGCCGTATTGATCGCCAGATCGACAGTGTCTTCCGAATAGTCGCTGAACTTTTCGTATGCGAACAGATCGGATATTTTCAGCTGTTCGAAAATGGCGAACCTGGCGTCGCGCAAATCCATTAATTTGTTGCCCATAAATCTCTACCTCCGAATTACTAAAACCTGCAACATTTATTTATCATCCTAAACGCTAAATCCAGCTGGCCCCTGGCTCTGTACACGCTCCGGCCCGCCTATGCCGCCCTGCGGCCTCACTCGATGTTCTCGACAATGAACGCCCCGGCAGGGCCGCCGCTGGCGCACATGGAAGAGCATGCGTAGCGCCCTCCGCGGCGCTTGAGCTCGTTGACGGCCGCCATGATGATGCGGACGCCCGTCATCCCGACCGGATGCCCCAGAGGGATGCCGGATCCGTGCGCGTTCACGCGGTCGAATGGGATCTTGAGCTCCCGGTTGCATCCCAGGAACTGCGCGGCAAAGGCCTCATTCAGCTCCCAGTAATCTATGTCGTTTATGCCCAGCCCCGCGTATTTCAGCGCCTTGTGCACGGCGGGCACGACGCCCATGCCCATGATGCGCGGCTCCACCGAGCCTGACGCTGCCGACACGACGCGCGCCAGCGGCTTGAGCCCAAGCTCCTTGGCCTTGTCCGCCGACATCATGATCATGGCCGCGGCCCCGTCGTTAAGCCCCGACGCGTTGAAGACCGTTACCGTCCCGTCCTTCTTGAAGACAGGCCTCAGCTTGGCGGCTTTTTCCATGGTGCAGTCTTTCTGCGGGTGCTCGTCAGTGTCGAAGATCTGCACGCCCTTGCGCGTCTTGATCTCTACGGGGATTATCTCCTGCTTGAAGATCCCGTCTTCCATGGCCTTGCAGGCCCTTTCGTGGCTCATCACGGCATATTCGTCCTGCTCTTCGCGGCTTATGCCGTATTTCTCCGCTATGTTCTCGGCCGTCACGCCCATGTGGTACCCCTCGAAGGCGCACACCAGCCCGCCTATCATCATGCTGTCCTGGACCACCTCGCCGTCATTCAGGCGGTAGCCCTTGCGTGCGCCCATAAGAAGGTATGGCGCGTTGGACATGCTTTCCATGCCGACTGCGGCGCCCACCTCTATCCTTCCAAGCATTATCGCCTGGGAAAGGAAATCGGCCGCGCGCATTGACGAGGGGCACTGCTGGTGCACAGTGGTGGAAGTGGTCTCCACCGGGCAGCCGGCCTTCAGCGTGACCCAACGGGCCGAATTTCCCGGCGCGCCGGCCTGGTTCACGTGCCCTGCTATGACCTCTTCTATCATCTCCGCGCCGATGCCGGACCTCTCTATCGTGCCTTTCAGCGCTATAGTGCCCAGCTCGTGGCTCTTCAGTGACTGCAGCCCGCCCATATAGTCGCCTATCGCCGTGCGCGCGCCCGCTACAATTACAACATCCTTTATCATTATGGTATCTCCTCCCGTGCGGCGCCCCGCCTACTTGCCTGTAAAAACGGGTTTGCGCTTCTCAATGAAGGCGCGCATGCCCTCTCTCTGATCGGCTGTGGCGAACAGCCCGCTCCAATTGATCGCCTCAATCTTGCCGCCGGTCTGGAGATCTACGTCCCCGGCGCTGTTGATGCATTCTTTTGCCAGCTTGAGCGCTATCGGCGCTTTGCCGGCCAGTTCCTCAGCCAGCTTCACCGCCTCTTCCAGCGGGTTTTCGGCCAGCGTGTCCACAAGCCCCATCTCCAGGGCAGGCCCGCCCTTGACCATGGCGCCGGTGAATATCAGCCGCTTCGCTTTGGATACGCCGATCAGGCGCGGCAGCCTCTGGGTGCCGCCTGCCCCAGGGAATATACCCAGGTTGATCTCAGGGAACCCCATCTTCGCGCCAGACGCCGCGATCCTTATGTCGCAGCACAGCGCCAGTTCCATGCCGCCGCCGAGCGCAAAGCCCTCGATCGCGGCTATGACGGGCTTAGGGAAGTCGGCGATCTTGTTGAATGTGGCGGTGAAGGCAAAGGCACGGGCCTCTTCGGGGGAAAGCTCCACCATATTGGTTATGTCCGCCCCCGCCGCAAAGTTCTTTTCGCCCGTTATGACCACGGCCCTTACTTCCGGATCGGCGGCAATCTCGCCGAATGCCTTGTCCAGCTCGGCCACCATTTCCGAATTCAGCGCGTTCAGGCTCTTAGGGCGGTTCAGGTTAATCACCGCTACATTGTTCTCGTTGCGGATTATTATGTTTTCATAGCTCATATTGTTTCAACCCCTCTCCGCTGCGCGGATTCTATTTTTTCGTATAATCGTAATATCCTTTGCCGGTCTTGCGGCCATAGTCGCCTCTGGCATAGCGTTCCACCAGGCTTGGGCTAGGCTTGTCCACAGGGTTCCCTGTCTCCCTGAACCTCTCCATGCCAAGGTGGTACTCAAGGTCTATGCCCGTCATGTCCAGCAGTTCCAGCGGCCCCATCGGGTGGCCCAGGGCGCCCTTCACGGCATTGTCTATGTCCTCTACGGAGGCAATGCCCTGATCCAGCATATAGCAGGCCTCCTTTGTTATGACGCTGAAGATCCTGTTGCAAAGGAAGCCGTAGATCTCTTTATTGACCCTGGCAGGCCTCTTGCCAAGGGCGCGGCTCAATTCCATGACCTTCTCGACGGTCTCGTCCGACACATGCGGGCCCTGCACGACTTCCACTGTCTTCATGATCAAGGCAGGGTTGAAAAAATGCATGTTCAGGACTTTGTCCGGGCGCGACGTGGCGTCGGCTATTTTGGAGCTTACCAGATACGAGCTGTTGGTCGCCAAAATGGCATGGGGCGGGGCGAGCCTGTCCAGCTCCGCAAATATGGAGCGCTTGATGGCCAGGTTCTCGACGGCCGCCTCGATGATCATGTCGGCGTTCTTTGCGGCGTCCGCAAGGTTGTCCACAAAATGCAGGCTCTTGTTGACGTGCGCAATCTGCTCGTCGGTGATCCTCTCCTTGGCCTTCTGCTTGGGCAGCCAGCCATCCACGAACTCCTGGGCTTTTTTCAGGGCTTCATGCGAAGTGTCGGCGCAATACACCTCGAAGCCCGAAGTGGCTGCCAACAGCGCAATCTGCTGGCCCATAAGGCCTGCGCCAACTACGCAAATTGTTTTGATGTTCATTTCATTAATGCCTCCTAATTTTTCAATACAGATAATAACTGATAGTTAATGCTGCACGCGGGCGGGGCGGCCTTGGGTTCCCGTTCTTGCTTACGCCGATTTCCAGTTAATGCTGCACGCGGGCGGGGCGGCCACCAGCCTTTACCTTCACCACATGCTCGACGAAGTTAATGCTGCACGCGGGCGGAGCGGCCACTAATTTTGCATGGCTTCGCGGATCACCCCTGCGGCTGTACGCACGCAGGCGGGGCGGCCACGCCTCCGCTGGCTGGCGTCTGGGCTGTAACGAAATTTTCACTGCCGGCTAGGCAGCAATTGGCATACAAGAGATTATGTGCAACAACTGTGCCAAACAAACATTTCAGGGCAACAGCTACAGAAAGCTGAAATAACGGGAGCGTTTTAATTTTTTATGGTACAAAAAATGGCGCTCCGATGAAAAAAATCATCAGAACGCCTTCGATTTTCCTTTGTATGCTGTACCAATGCGCGCCAATCCCCGCCGCAGGCCCCTTCGCCCCTCCGATGAAAAAATTCATCACTCCGATTATTTTTTTATCCCGCCTATCATGCGGCGCCGGACCGGATATCCCCCTTCGATTACCGCGCTACGCCAAGCCTGGACATCTTCTTCACGATTGTGGATTGGTTCAGGCCCAGGGCAGCCGACATTTTTCTCGTGGTGCCGTACTGCTCAAGCGCCTTCCCCAACAGCATTGCCTCGTAATCGTTCACCATATCCCTATAGTTGTTGCTGAACCGTATATCATCCCCCTTCGGCCATAGGGCCTTATTGCCCGCCATCATCTCGTCGGAAAGCTTCTTTATCGTGTCGCCCTCGCTAGTCACTACAGCGCGCTCCACCATATTTTCGAGCTCCCTGATATTGCCGGGCCACCTGTAGCCAAGCATCTGCTCGACCGCCAGTGCGCCGAACGACTTGGCGAGATTGTATTTTTCGTTGTATTTCTTCAGGAAGTACTGTATGAGCGCGGGTATGTCCTCTTTCCTGTCGCGCAGGGGCGGCACGAATACGGGGACCACGTTGAGCCTGTAGTACAGGTCGAGCCGGAACTCCCCGGACGCCACCATCTCTGCCAGGTCGCGGTTAGTGGCGGCGATGATGCGCACGTCTATCTTCCTCGGCGCCGTCCCGCCGACGCGCATGATCTCTTGGCCCTGTAGGACACGCAGCAGCTTCACCTGCAGCGATATCGGCAGCGTGCCTATCTCGTCCAGGAATACGGTCCCGTGGTTGGCGATCTCCAGCATGCCGCTCTTCCCCTTCTTGCCCGCGCCGGTGAACGCGCCCGGCTCATAGCCGAACAGTTCGGATTCCAGCAGGCTTTCCGGTATCGCGCCGCAGTTGATCTTAACGAAGGCCTTGTCCGCGCGGCCGCCGGCATTGAACAGGATTTCCGCCACCACCTCCTTGCCTACCCCGGACTCGCCCGTTATCAGGACGGTGGAGTCGACCTTGGCTATCTGCAATATCTGCTCCAGCAGGCGCCGGCTCTTGGGATCCGTGAAGACGTATTTCTCATTGGCGGCGGACTTCTTTATTTCCTGCTGGTACAGTATCTCCAGGTTGTGCACCTGGCGCTCCAGCTCGTGTATGCGGGTCACGTCCTGTATGTCCACGACGAAGCCGTTGCAGGCCCCGTCCTTGGCGATAATGGGGTTGGCCGTCGACATGAGCCTCATCTTCCCCTTTTTGGAATATATATGATCGTTCTTCCTCTCCGGGCCGCTGCGGCGCATGTCCAGGCGCTCCGGGATATTGCCGCCGAAAATATCGCGGTATTCCTCGATATTCCTGCCGATAATGCCGTCCGCCCCTTCGCCGAATATATCTGTCAGCGCGGTGTTGACCTTGACGATGCCGCCGTCCTCATCGGTCACCAGTATGCCGTCCGAGGATGTCTCGATGATGGTCTCCAGCTCCCTCATCACCTTCTTGGTCTGCAGCAGCTCCCCGTACACGTCGGCTAGCTCGGTGAAGTCGTTTATTATCGCTATCCCTATCTCATAGTCCCATTTCACCTTGGTGCAGGTGATCAGGAAGGTCTTCTCCCTGTAGCTGATCTTGCGGTTTATCGCCGGCAGGCCCGAACGCATGACCTCTGACATGCCCGCCTCCGGGAACACCTCGTTTATGCTCCTCCCTATCAGCTCATCGACAGGGACGCCGAGCGCTGCGGAGGCCGCCGGGTTTACGACCCTTATGTTCTCTGATGTGTCAATGGTGACGACGCCGTTGTACAGGCCCTTGATTATCGTGTCCAGCTCAAGCGTCAGGGTTTTTTTGGAGTTGTAGTAGGCGTGTATAGTGTTGGGCAGGGAATATATGCCGACCAGCTTGCCGCCCTCCACGACGGGGAGCGCGCTCACGGGGCGCTTGAACAGCTCGTCGATATCCTCGTCCGGGCCTATCACTATGGGGTTGCGGATCATCACGCATTCCAGGGGCGTGGCCGGATCCAGGGATTCGCTCAGCAGCCTGAAGGCGCGCGCCAGGCTTATGATCCCTGTCAGCGAGCCATTGTGGTCCACGATGGGGATCCCGTTCGTTTTGTGCGATATGAAAACCTCTATGGCTCTCCCAAACGTGTCACCTTCGTTCAGCGTAATGGGGGTTTTGTCCATGTATTGGCTGATTTCCAAGGCAGCGGCGCCTCCTTTCGATTGATTTCTCCGCAATGCCGGGCGGCAGCCCTACAGGGGGGCAGCCCTACAGGGGCGGCCGGCAGGCATGAACACCAGACCGGGCGGCGCGGCAGTGGCTGCCTTTGCGGGCGGCACACCGGGCGGGCGGCCGGCAGGCATGAACACCAGACCGGGCAGCCGGCAGGGCGGCGGGGCTGTGCCCCGCAATGCCGGGCATCGGGACTCAGCGCCCTAGCGCCTCGCCGGCATGATATGAACTCCTGACGAATGGCCCGGCCGCGACGAAGCTGAAGCCCTTATCCATGGCTATCTGCCTATACTCGCCGAATATATCCGGATGTATGTATTCGCGCACCGGATAATGCGCGCTTGAAGGCGCCAGATACTGGCCGATGGCCAGCAGCTCGCAGCCAACGCCCCTGAGATCGTCCATCATCTCCAGGACCTGGGCCCTGCTCTCGCCAAGGCCGAGCATGAACCCGCTTTTGCTGCGGATCGTAGGGTTCAGGCCTTTGACCGCTTCGATCAGCCTGAGCGATCGCCGGTAGTCCGCCTGTGGCCGCACCGCGCCGTAAAGTTCCTTGGCAGTCTCTATGTTATGGCTTATGACCGCCGGCCAGGCGTCGGCCACCATCGCCGCCGCAGCCATGTCCCCCTGGAAGTCCGGCACGAGGGCCTCTACCGCCGTCATCGGGCTGCGCCCACGTATGGCCCTGACCGTCGCGGCGAAATGCGCGGCGCCGCCGTCCGGCAGGTCGTCGCGCGTCACGGACGTGATCACGGCGTAGCGCAGCCGCAGCCGCGCCACAGCCTCCGCCACCTTCTGCGGCTCCTCTGGATCCAGCCTCTCCGGCGGCCCGCAGACCACATTGCAGAAGCTGCAGGCGCGCGTGCAGCGCGTCCCCATTATCATGAGCGTCGCCGTCCCGCCGGCAAAACATTCCGCGCAGTTCGGGCAGCGCGCTTCGTTGCACACAGTATTCAGCGACAGTTCCTTGAGGATGCCCTCAACAGCCGTGCTGTCCGGGCCTGCCGCAATCCTCTTCCGCAGCCATTCAGGCTTTTTCTGCATCATATGCCCCATACCGCCCCCCGGACGCAGGCCCGGGGCTGGCCAATAATAAACCCGCCATCGTGCAGGCACGGCCGCCGTCGCCAAGCGCCCGCCCAGAGCGGCCACGCTTGCCGCCGCAGGGCCCCGCAGGCCCCGCCGGCTTACGCAAACATGCACGAAAGCAGCTCGTCCACGCTGATTTCGCCTATATAATCGCCCAGCCGCACGCCCGCGAGGCGCCGCCTGAGCACATCCACATTGTATCCCGCCCCCTCGATCTGCTCTTCAAGCAGCCTTATCGGCAGCAGCGACATGAAGTCGCCCGCCAGCCTGCACGTTTTGACGGCGCCGTCCTCGATTTCAAGGAAGGCCTCCACCTTGCCGCCCGCAAATCGCTTGCCGTCTCTATACGAAAACTTGGGATCCCTGCCGAAAGTCCACTCGCCGCTGGCGTATTTCGCGCGCCGGATCTCTTCTATGCGCGCCACATCGCGCTCAGTGAAACGGTATTCGCTCACCTCTGCGCCTTCAAAGATCCCCTCCTTGAGCCTGTCCCAAAATGCCCGCATCGGGCAAGGGTCTTGCAGATGCTCTATAAGATTGGTGACCCTGCCGCTCATCGACCGCAGCGCCTTGGTCTGGATCTTGCCGAAATCTGTCCGCAGGACCTTCGCCATCATGTCCATGTCCGTATCGAAGAGAAGCGAGCTGTGGCTGCAAAGCTTCCCCCCTTTTATATACTGGGCCATGCCCGAAACCTTGCGGCCATCGACCAGTATGTCGTTCCTCCCCTCAAGCCGCGCCTGGATCCCCATCTTGTAGAGAGAGCGCACGATGGGCTCGCCCATATTTTTTATCAGGGCCTGCTTCGCGTCGCTGCCGTCGCCATACGGCAGTATCAATGTGTTCAGCAGTGTGCCCATATCAGTGAATATGGCCCCGCCCCCGCTGGAGCGCCGCACTATGCTGACGCCAGACCTTTCCGCTTCGCCCACATCGATCTCGGCGCCGGCTATCTGGTTCCTGCCGAGCATCACGCACTTGCCGGCCTGCCATGCCATCCAGACGGGCTCGCCCCCCCTGAAATATTCCATACAGTGCTCTTCAGCCGAAAAATTGAACGAGGCGTCATCCGACCCTGTTTCAATATAGATCAATTCTGCCTCCATTATGACAGCCCGGCCACCACGCCGGGCATAAATACGTTCTATAATAGTATACTTTTATTATAAATCCGCCAGGCCAAAATTTCAATAGCCTTCATCAGATCCGATCCGCACAAGCCCCGCCACAGGCAGCCGCCGCACACTAGCTGTCTCCCTGATACAGATTTGTATTCTCCTGCCGGCAGTCAATAACAGCGTCAATATATACAGTATCGTCTTCAACAATGTATATAGCCTTGTATCGCCTGTCAAAAACACACTTTCTGTAGGTTTCAGGCGGTATTCCCGGCACGTCCAGTTCATCGGCAAAGGGAAACATGCATGGTGTATCAGCGAGGAGTTTCGTTGTTTTTCTGAAATCCGCCAACAATCTACAGGCAGCCGCCGGGCTGACCTGGGCCAGAAATTCAGTATGCGACAGCAACATCTCATCGGCGCGCCTCGCCAGCCTCACCCTATAGTTTTGTGGCGCCATGCCCTGCCTCCGCTATTATGCGCTCCATATCCTCCGCCACGCTTTCAGCGGTTCTCCCGGCGTATCCTGCCATGCGGTCAGCCTTTGCCGAGTTGAGCTCGTCCATCGCATAGCCCTTTGACTTAAGTGTTAATGACAGTGGGATTGCCTGTTCTCTGACAATCTGATGAAACAGCATATTGACGACTGTCGTCATGTTCAAGCCAAACTGTTCCAGTATATTCTCCGTCCGCTCTTTCAAATCAGAGTCCATTCTTATGCTGATACTAGTATTCTTCATCATGGTACCTCCCCATATCGTTGTATATGCATTGTAGCTCATTGCATATTCATTGTCAAGCCAAATACGCATATAACATACAGGTTCCCATTCAGGCAGCCCATTCAAAGTGGCTATATCCCGCGCACTGCCACATTGGGCTGCAGATGCCTGACGGACTCCGCGAGCCGCTTGAGCTCCGCTGGCGTGTATGGGCGCTGCCGCCACGTGCCCTGGACTGCATGCAGCCCGCCGCCCTCCACAGGGCGGTAGGGCTGGAGCACGAAACGCTCCAGATGCGGAAGCGACCCCGCCATTTCGGCAAGCTCTTCCTCGCCGATCTGTGGGATCGCGGTCACACGTATCTCATAGGGCACCCCGCTTTCGGCCAGGAGCCCGAATGTCTCGCCGACGCCATCTGCGCCATGCATGCAAATATCCCCGTACATGCGGAACGGCGCCTTATAGTCCACGGCGACAAAGTCCACGAGCCCGCCGCCCAGCATCGCCTTCACAACGTCCGGCCGGCTCCCGTTCGTGTCGAGCTTGATCTTGTAGCCCATCCCCCGGAGCGCATCCGCAAAGGAATACAGCCCCGGCTGGAGCGTCGCCTCGCCGCCCGAAAGCACCACCCCATCCAAAAGGCCCGCCCGCTTCTCCAGAAACGCAAAGGCCCCCTCCATATCGATCAGCGGCGGATCGTCCAGTATATGGGCATTATGGCAATAATGGCACCTATAGTTGCAGCCGGCGAAAAAGACGACAGCGCTCAGCCTGCCAGGGAAGTCCACGGTGCTGCTCTTGGCCAGCCCCGCCGCCCGCAGGCTCCTACCGAACGGCACTACGGCCTGCATAGCGCCTTCTCGTCGATCACATATTTCACGCGCTCGTCGTATTCCGTCTTCTTGCCCTTATGGTAATGCTGCACGGGCCTGAGGTAGCCGACCACGCGGCTCCAGACCTCCGCCTCGCCGCCGCACTCCGGGCAGGTGAAATGCTCGCCGGGTATATAGCCGTGGCTCCCGCACACGGAGAAGGTGGGCGTCAGCGACAGGTATGGGAGGCTGTAGTTCGTGAACGCCTTCCGGATGAGGCTCTTCGCCGTCTCGATGTCGTCTATCCTCTCGCCGAGGTACAGATGCAGCACGGTGCCGCCTGTATACAGCGTCTGCAGCCCGTCCTGGAGATCCAGCGTCTCAAATATGTCGTCGGTGAAGCCGACAGGCAGCTGGCTGGAATTCGTGTAATATGGCGTTTCGGGCGTGCCGGCGCAGATAATGTCCGGATACTTATCGCGGTCGATATTGGCGAGGCGGTAGCTCGTGCCTTCCGCAGGCGTGGCCTCCAGGTTGTAGAAATGCCCCGTCTCCTCCTGTATCCTCGCGATCTGCTCACGCAGGTAGTTCATGGTGTCTATGGAGAACTTCTGGCCCTTCTCCGTCGTCAGGTCGCTGCCGTCGCCGAAGAAATTCAGGCAGGCCTCGTTCATGCCGATTATGCCGATCGTATTGAAATGATTGTACCAAAACTCGCCTGTACGCGCCTTTATATTCTTAAGATAATGCGCGGAATACGGGTACATCCCCCGCGTGGTCTGCGTCTCGATCACCTTGCGCTTGATTTCGAGGCTGCTTTTGGCGACATTGACGAGGCGCCACAGCCTGGCGCGGAATTCCACCTCGCTCTTGGAGAAATACGCCAGCCTCGGCAGGTTTATCGTGACCACGCCGATGGAACCCGTCATGGGGTTCGAGCCAAACAGCCCGCCGCCGCGCTTGCGCAGTTCCTTCGTGTCCAGCCTCAGCCTGCAGCACATCGAGAGGGCATCCTCCGGGGAAAGGTCTGAATTGATATAATTGGAAAAATATGGGATGCCGTATTTACACGTTATTTCCATGAATTTGTTCACTACCGGGCTGTCCCAGTCGAACTCGCGCGTGACGTTTATCGTGGGGATCGGGAATGTGAAGACGCGCCCCTTGGCGTCGCCCTCTATCATCACGTCGCAGAAGGCTTCGTTGAACATGTCCATCTCGGCCTGGAACTCGCCGTAGGTCGCCGGCATCAGCTTCCCGCCTACGATCACGGACTGATCCTTCAATGTGCGGGGGACGACGATGTCAAAGGTCAGGTTGGAAAACGGGCACTGGAAGCCAACGCGCGTGGGGACGTTGATGTTGAATATGAATTCCTGGAGCGCCTGTTTGACCTGCGCCTTGTTCAGCTGGTCATAGCGGATGAACGGCGCGCAGTATGTGTCGATCGACGACCAGGCCTGCGCCCCGGCCGTCTCGCCCTGCGTCGTGAATGTCGAGTTGACGATCTGCCCCAGGAAGGCGCGCAGATGCTTAGCGGGCGAGGACTCGACCTTGCCGCTCACGCCGCCGAAGCCGTCCATCAAAAGCTGCCTGAGATCCCATCCGGCGCAGTACGGGCCGAAAAACCCAAGGTCATGCAGATGGATATCGCCCTCTATATGGGCCTGGCGGACTTCCTGCGGGTACACCTCATGCAGCCAGTACTGCTTAGTGAACATCTCGCGCACGTAGTTGTTCATGCCGTTTATGGATTTCTGGGTATTCGCGTTTTCCCTAATCTGCCAGTCTTTGTCGTCAAGGTAGTCGGAGAACATCTGGATGGTCGCGCCTATGAGCGCGTTGTTCTCCCTGGCCCCGCGCCGCTTTTCCCTGTAGAGTATGAAGGCCTTGGCCGTCTTGGCGTGGCCGTTCTCGATCAATACCTTCTCAGCCGCATCCTGTATGTCCTCGACGTAGGCGACGCTCGCGCCCCCCGCCGAAACCATCTCGACCACCTGATCGCTGAGCCTGAAAGCAAGGTCGAAATCATTGCCGCCGACCGCCTCTGCGGCCTTGTACAGCGCCCACGCTATCTTCTCCTGCTCAAAAGGCGCCAGTTCGTTGTTCCTTTTCCTAACCTGTGTGATCATCGTGCCCTCCATAAAACAAAGCGTGCCGGCATGTCCCAAAAGTCTCTAAGGGACGCCGCATCCTACAACATGATGTGCCCGCCTCGCGGGCTTGTGCTATATATTGTAATATATAGTTTCCCGATTGTCAATGAGATATATGCCAAATACAGAAGAAAAAAATACAGAAAAAAATCCCCGAAGAAAATCCCATAAAAATAGCGCCAGGAAAATGGTGCAATGGAAGTGACTATAAAAAATGCAGTGGGCCGGCGGGTTCAGCGACTTATACTGTTCTCCGATGTGCCCAGCCATGTGCCCAGGGTCACAAAAATTTAACAAGTTAATTGAGGAAATTGCACCGTCCCGCAAATTAGCTGGACAAATGGTCTTGAAAATCGAAGCCGAAAAAAACGCCCTTGCCATCTGCGGGCTGCCCTGATACAATTAATAGTATGTTTTGTGCCATCTGCCTCGCGTGGATGGCGAACCGCGCACGCTTCGCATGTAGCATGGCAAGCATAACGCTATTATAATGGAAAAGGAGTGTATTGAAATGGGGAGCACACCCAAGGAGCGTATTAAGGCCATAACGAAGAAACTTGGAATTTACACCTTTATAAGCGAGCAACGGGCCATGCGGCGGAACAAAACCATCAATGCCAAGGGCGGCAGCGGCGCTTACTGGGAAGAGCGCTACAGCGGCGGCGGCACTTCAGGTTCCGGCTCTTACGGCCAGCTTCAGGCATTTAAGGCTGAAGTGCTGAACGGCTTTCTGGATAAACACAAAATAGAATCCGCTATTGAATGGGGCTGTGGCGACGGGAGCCAGTTGGGGCGCATAAACTATAGCCGATACATCGGGCTCGACGTATCACAGACAGCTGTAAATATGTGCCGCGCCAAATACGCGTACGATACAACGAAAACGTTCTATGTTGCCACGGAATACGAACCATCCATGCGCAGCGAATGCGCACTATCGCTGGATGTAATCTTTCATCTGCTGGAGGACGATGTATATTCAAATTATATGAATAACCTGTTTGGTTCGGCCGAGAAATTTGTGTGCATATATTCCAGCAATTTCGAATCCGCGCAGCTGTCCCACATGCGGCACAGGATGTTTACTGACTATATAGACACACACTGGCCAGACTGGGGATTGGCCGGTCAGGTAAAAAACCGCTATCCTTATAATGAAATGGACCCAGATGGGACATCGCTCGCAGATTTCTATTTTTACGAATACCGCGCTTAGCCCGGCGATCAATGTGCTCATCCTGGTCTTAAATGGTCAAATAATGGTCAAATGAGGTAAAAAAAGGGGGAAATGAGGTAAAAAAATTTGTTATTTGACTATTTTGTTATTGCATTTTGATATTTTATGATTTATACTTAATTATATCTTTGTTTTGGATGATGCATCTAAAACATATGGCAGTTTTGCAATAAAATCTATACATGCCCGACTCAAATCACAATTAGCATAAAGATCGGTATGTATATTTTGTCATCTGCCATTTCGCTAATGGCTGAATGAGGTTAAAAAATGGAAAAGCAAAAAGCGTATTCCAAAAAGCTGGAATATGCCGGTCCTAGCATACGGAGCTGCACTAAAGCGAGTTCCATTAAAACGAGTTCTTTGAACCCTACTCGCAGTCTCTCCATGCCGACCAACATCATGTTGCCGTTATACAAGAACACGGTCCCACGCAAGTACACGGTCCCACTTGACAAGAGCTAGCGCCTTCAGCATCAGCGCACTGTGGCGAAACGGCGGCTTTTATCGATCAAATCAACAGCCCCCAGCCTAGGCTGGGCTTTTGTTATGCGCCTCGCTGGGGCTCAGGACCTCTGCCGCGCTGGTCTACACTGCCGAAAATGAAGCCCCCGCCATAGACCTTTTTTGTCCATTAATGTCTTATTGACTCCATTATATATTCCAGCATACGATTCAAATCTTTGCGCCTGCGATCATTCGGGTCGTCAATGGCAAAGTATATGGGCGAGAAACCGTGTTTTTCATAGTAGTCCCTTTTCATATCAAGTGCGGATTGAAGCATCAGGTACTTGACGTTATTCTCATTTAAGTCGCTACTATTGATTACTGCCAGATTTCCTGTGTTGTATATCCCCGTCGCCACGCTATTGACATCAAGGCAAATAAAGTGCCGCGTTTTTTCGCGATTTCCATTGCCAGAGCCAGGATCTGCCATCCCTTTTGTAAGCCGCTTGAAATGGTGGTCTTGTGCCGAACATCCTATAAACAGGCATCGGTGCGCTGTCAACAGCTGGGCATGGCATATATTCGTCGGTTCGTAAAGTTCATCCTCCAGGCCATAATAGCTGCGCTCGGAAAGGATAATGCCGCCCGTACTTTCATCCTCATCCCCTCCGCCTGCCCCAGCCGCCTTTATGAAGATCGGCAAATATCCGTGAATATGGTATATAAACCGCTCAGTGCCGTCATTGCTGTCGGTGTAGACGCAATCACGCCCTCTCAGCGACTTTATCTTCAACAGCTTCGCGCTGTCCGCCGCGCTGTCCCTCTGTATCTGATTTATGGCATACTCCAACGCGTCGTCGAAATTATATGTAAGCACCTGCTTTACGCCTCTTTCCTCAACGACCAATCTGGCCAATGCCATTATCAGCTCCCCGTGTTCATTGTGAAATGCTTCTGTACGATGGCTTTCTTCAGGCCATTGTTCGCATAATGCGCTAAGTACCAGCCGGCGCAGCCCCTCTTCCGCATTCTTCTCAGTAAGCCTTTCCTTGGCCGTTTTCTCTAGCTGCGTTTCAAGCATGACGCTCACATACTCGGCTAATTCCAAGGCGTTGATATCTTTAAAAAAGATAGGCTTTTGGGCCGCTTCAAGAAACTGCTCCCTTATCTCATCCTGACTCCCCGCCTCATCCCCCCAGAATAGCCTGCAAAAGCTGTCGTCTGTGATAATGGCCCGCAGCATCAGATCATTGATCAGTTCCGGCCATAGCGGCAAGCCTATATCTTTCGCGGCCCCCGCGCCGAGGCAAAGGGCAAGCCCGCTTTCCTCGCCAAGCGCCCCCTTGAGCCTGTCTATTTCCTCTTTGTTCTTCGTCTGCAGTCTACTCCCCAAGAGCCCTTCAGCGAGCGAAGGCGCCTTAGGCCGCCCATAGACACCCATATCTGCCCCCTATCTCCTATCCGGTATGTTTGCAGAATCCATCCATGCACGCACAAGCATGCGCCAACTCTCCCTATTTTCGTTGCAGTTTGATATCGATTCATGAAACGCCCGCTGCATCGCCAAGAGCCCGATACGCGGGTTGCCATTGCCTGCCATTTGGAGCTTCTCATCTTCCACAATCCTGCCCGCCTTCGTTTCGTGCTGTTTATATGTTTCCTTCAAATATTTCTCCAAGGCCTGTGCTATGCCGCAGGGCTGATAATGGTCCCTATAGGCTTCCAGTAGGCTTCTGATCCGCTGTACATATTGCAGGATCTTGTGTTCTGGCTTCTGCAGACTCTTTGGCAAATGGGCTTTAAGCTCCTCTTCAATACCCTCCAAAAGATTTTCGAGGGTTCCTGTTTCGCCCCTCGTAGCCTTGTAGAAATCTGGGTCAATCATAGAAAGCACGGAGCTAATACGCATCACAGTCTGTGGGTTTTCCGGCAGCGCATATGTTGGGTTTTCGTTTTCGAAAAAGAATATCGCCAGGTATTCCCATGGCTTGCAGCCCAAATATGCGCAGACGGCCGTGTCAACGAAAGACTCCACAAATGCTTCAATATATGCGTCTACTATCCCTTGGATCGGGCGGGCAAATCTTCCGTAGCCGTTTTTTTCGCCATAATCTGCGGTCCTCATATCGTTCTCTGCGGTTTCATCCTCCGTTTCCCTGCCCTTAGTGAACATATGCCATATCTCGTTTGAGACTTGCTCACGCATGGACTCTTCCGCCGCTTCGCTGCCCAACTCCACGCAGATCAATGTAATCGCGACCCCTATAAGCTCCCCCTTCGTCTTTTCGTCCGCTTTTTCCGCTACACGCGCCATATCCTCAAGCACTGTTTTTGATATCAGCCTCACAAGTGCACTGTTCGGCGATGGATCGCATAAGCCTAACAAGGCACTGTTCATATTGTCAGACAGCTGCTCGCTGCGCCGCTGCAGCCCTAACCCGCTCTCTGCCAATAGCCGCACTTTTATGAATTTGCTCACTTTATTCTCGGCATCCCTGTGGCGCGATTCCAATTCCCGCTTCAAGCAGTCTTCGATATCTTTCCGTTTTTCTACCTCCAGCGTCCATGTCGCCTGAAGTATTTTATCGATGCGCTCCTGTTTCAGGCTGTAGCGCGGGCGAAGCAGGGTATCGGTCATATAATGCGCTATCGCTTCGGCGATCATCTCGCCCCGCAGATCAGAATCCCTATACCCCACATAGTGCAAGGTCTCATGCATAAGCATGAAGAGCGCCGCGCCGACCCTGAATATAGTGCGCTCCGGCAATCTGACTTTGATCAGGTTGTGTTCGTATATCTTATCCTGGCCGCTCATGCTGGCTTTATAGATGATCTCAACATGATCGAACAATTTGGAACTGCTGGTCATGGAGGTCCCGCCGCACGAAATATATAAGGCATATGCGCAGCTTTTATGATGGTGTTCCCTATCCCTCACCGCTTCTATGAAGTTGCGTATAAGCCGCGCATAGCCTAGGATCACCTTCGTCGCGGAGCTCGCGGA
>JAIRSA010000193.1 GCA_031255695.1 Eubacteriales Family XIII. Incertae Sedis bacterium
GCCAACAGCATCTCACTATATATACGCGACGACGGCTGCGGGATACCCGCCCACGATGTGCCCAGGGTGTTCGACAAGGGCTTCACCGGCGAGAACGGCCGGCGCTTCGGCGCGTCCACGGGGCTTGGCCTATACCTATGCAAGCAGATGTGCACAAAACTTGGGCTTGACATACGGATCGCCTCCGCCGAAGGCGAATGGACGGAAGCCGAAATCATTTTCCCAAAGAGCGATATGTATTTTGGATAGTGTATTGGAGGGGCGCCGCCGGGCTGAGGCAGCGGGCTTCTTGGCCATAACACGCCCAACGGCGCTGAGGCAGCGGGCTTCTTGGCCATAACACGCCCATCGGCGCTGAGGCAGCGGGCTTCGTGGCAGCTATCCGCCCATCGGCGGAGGCGGCAAACCGGCCGCAACGATATCATGATTTTAGCTGGATAACAGGATCATTTTCCTGCGAACAGCCCTGCTTTTTCTGCCCTCGACTTATACAGTGAGGCCGCACGTTCCATGAGCAGGGCTTTCTGGTGATCATCCATTTTGTCGTAAGCGACGAATATGCTATCTTTCTCCACTTCGGAGTCATAAAATTTGAACAGAATATCGACTGGCACAGTCAGATCGGTCCTGCCGAGCAAATAATCCACGCTTGTGCCGAGCATGTCAGCCATCTTTACCAGATAGATCCATCGGCTCGTCCTAAGATTGTGCTCATAACGCGACAATGTAGCCTCGCTTATGCCTATCAATTCTGCGAGCTCGCCTTGTGTCATGTCACTACGTAAGCGAATTTTTTTGATTCTTTCACCAAAATCTGTCATTTTTCAACACTCCATCTGATATTATAAATAATTTTCACAACAATTGCATGCAAATTACCAAATTCGCATCACAACTTGCCAATTTAATAAATTTCGTGGGGGACGGGAGTGCCGCGTTACGTCCACATGCGTGGGGGCGGACATGGCAAACTGGGGAAGCGGGCAGGCCGGGCCGCGTTACATCCACATGCGTGGGGGCGGACATCGGCCGCGCCTCCGATCAGGCCCGGCGCACGGCGGCCGCACACTGCCCGCAGGCATGCCTGCACACCCCGCCGCGCCCAAACAAAACCCTGTCATTTCCCTGCGTGGCGTGATATAATTGATGGCAGCGGCAATCCCGGCATCGCCGGCGCGGCAGCGTTGGCGCGGCAGCGGCAGTCCCGGCATCGCCGGCGCGGCGGCAGTCCCGGCAGCGCTGGCGCAGCGGCGATTGCGGCGGCATTGGCATTGCAAAGGCATTGCAGAGGCATCGGAATTTTCGGAAGGGCGGCGTGAATTGACCAGAGGGCGTTTCATTGTTTTTGAAGGCATTGACGGCAGCGGCAAGAGCACACAGGCGCGGCTGCTGCACCAGCGGCTCGTGGGTATGGGCCTTGCTTCCCACTGCACATCGGAGCCGACCGGCGGGCCCATCGGCGCGTTGATCCGCGATTGCCTCGCAGGCAGGATACATCTGGACGAGCGCGCCATCGCGAGCCTATTCGCGGCGGACAGGCTGGATCACCTGCTGAACGAGGCGGACGGGATCGCGGCCAAGGTCAGCGCGGGGGCGGCCGTGATATCCGACCGTTATTATTTTTCGTCCTACGCCTACCACGGCGCCTTCATGCCCATGGGCTGGGTGATAGAGGCGAACGCGCTGAGCAGGGAGATATTGCGCCCGGACGTGAACATTTTCATCGACGCGCCCCCGGAGGCCTGCGTGGCGCGGATCAGCGGCAGCAGGGGCAATATCGAGAAATACGAGAAGATAGACGTGCTGACGAAGGTCCGCGAGCAGTACTTCATCGCCTTCGAGCGCATGAAGGGCTCGGAAAACGTGGTTGTGATAGACGGCGCCGGCCCCGTCCAGGAGACAGAGCGCAGGATCTGGGACTGTGTCAAGGCCATCCTCTAATAAGGCCATCCTCTAATAAGAATGCATTTGCAGCCCAACCGCGCGCCGGCATGACAACAGCGCCCGGCCCCGCCCGTGAATACGCCGGCAAGCCTGCCCGTGCGTCGGCATGGCGGCAGTTCCACCGTTTACGCCGCGCAGCCTGGGCTGCGGCGTGGAGGCTGACAGCTGACAGCGCCGGCTAAGCCTGGCGACGGCCTAGATGGCGGTCTGGGTGGCGGCGGCCTGACACAAAAAAATAAAATACCCCTTGCATGGGAACGCATGTTCTGATATGATATTTCTGTGCCTTCCATCAATATCAATATTGCCGAGGCGCGGTGCCGCACGGCTATTACATATATGATTGCCGCAGGGGGTCTTGCAGATGAGCGAATTCAAGATAATATCGGATTACAAGATGACCGGGGACCAGCCGCAGGCAGTGCAACTCCTGTCCGACGGCATACGGGGCGGGCAGGCGCACCAAACGCTGCTTGGCGTCACAGGCTCCGGCAAGACATTCACCATGGCGAATGTCATCGAGAAGGTCCAGATGCCCACATTGGTGATCTCGCACAACAAGACGTTGGCGGCACAGCTGCATGGGGAATTCCGCGAGTTCTTCCCCGAAAACGCCGTCGAATACTTTGTCAGCTATTACGACTACTACCAGCCCGAAGCCTACGTCCCCTCCACGGACACATATATCGAGAAGGACTCCGACATCAATGAGGAAATCGAGAAGCTGCGCCACTCGGCGACGGCCGCCCTCTCCGAGCGCCGCGACGTGATAATAGTCGCGAGCGTTTCGTGCATCTATGGCCTCGGCAGCCCGATCGACTACGAGAACCAGGTCCTGTCGCTCCGGCCCGGCAGCGGCAAAAGCCGCCACGACATACTGCGGAAACTCGTCGACATACAATACACCCGGAATGACCTGGGCTTTTCCAGGGGGAATTTCCGCGTGAGGGGGGACGTCGTCGACATATACCCTGCGGGCGCCGACAGCGCCGTGCGCGTGGAGCTCTTCGGCGACGAGGTGGAAAGCATCAAAGAGATAAACCCGCTGACAGGCGAAATCGTGGCATTGCGCAGCCATATTTCCATATTCCCCGCCTCGCACTACGTGACTTCGCGCGAGAATATGGAGCGGGCCGTCAAGTCCATCGAAGAGGAGCTGGACGAACGCCTGGCCTGGTTCAGGGCCAACAATAAGCTGCTTGAAGCGCAGCGGCTGGAACAGCGCACACGCTACGACATGGAGATGCTCCGGGAGATCGGGACCTGCAAGGGGATAGAGAATTATTCCAGGCATATAAACGGGCGCCCCGCCGGAAGCCGCCCCTATACGCTGCTTGACTATTTCCCCGATGAATTCCTTATAATAATAGACGAATCGCATGTCATGCTCCCCCAGCTCAGGGCGATGCACGCCGGCGACAGGTCACGCAAGCTTTCGCTTGTCGAATACGGCTTCCGGCTCCCCTCCGCGCTGGACAACCGCCCGCTGGAATTCGATGAGTTCGAAAGCCTTGTGCGGCAGGCTGTCTATGTCAGCGCCACGCCGGCCGCATACGAGATCGGCCGCAGCGGCGGGGTGTCGGCCGAGCAGGTTATACGGCCGACGGGGCTGCTGGACCCGGTGATCGAGATCCGCAGCACCAAGGGGCAGATCGACAGCCTCATCGGCGCCATAAACGAGGTGACCGCCAAGGGCGAGAAGGTCCTCGTGACGACGCTCACCAAGAAGATGTCAGAGAGCCTGACGGACTTCCTGAAGAATGCGGGGATACGCGTGCGCTATCTGCATTCCGAGGTCGAGACCCTTGAGCGCATGGAGATACTGCGCGATCTGCGCATGGGCGCCTTCGACGTGCTTGTCGGCATAAACCTCCTGCGGGAAGGGCTGGATCTGCCGGAGGTCTCGCTGGTGGCCATACTGGACGCCGACAAACAGGGCTTCCTCCGCACCGAGACATCGCTGATCCAGACGATAGGGCGCGCCGCCAGGAATTCCAATGGCAAGGTGATCATGTTCGCCGATTCGGAAAGCGCGGCCATGCAGAAGGCCATATCCGAGACAAACAGGCGGCGGCAGATACAGGGGGAATACAACAGGCAGCATGGGATAAGCCCGAAGACCATCGTCAAGGGCATACGCTCCGTCATCGAGGCCACAAAGGTCGCCGAGGGGGCGGACGACGCCTACCTGGCCGAAAAGAGCGTGCTGGAGATGACGGGCAAGGAACGTGCCGATTACTTAAAGAAACTCGAAAAAGATATGAGGGATGCCGCCGCCGGGCTCGAATTCGAGCGGGCCGCGCTCATCCGGGACAGGATATTCCAAATCAAAGCGAAATAGCCATTGGCGGCTGGGCAGCGGAAAGGTTTTACATTGGCGAAAGATTTATATATTAAAGGTGCGAACGAGCACAACCTCAAGAATATCGACGTCAGGATACCGCGCGACAGGATGGTCGTCCTGACAGGGCTGAGCGGTTCCGGCAAATCGTCCCTGGCCTTCGACACGATATATGCCGAGGGGCAGCGGCGATATGTGGAGAGCCTTTCCGCATACGCCCGCCAGTTCCTTGGGCAGATGGAGAAGCCGAATGTCGAGTACATAGACGGCCTCTCGCCGGCGATTTCCATAGACCAGAAGACGACGAGCCACAACCCGCGCTCCACAGTCGGCACGGTCACTGAGATCCATGACTACCTGCGCCTCATGTACGCGCGCATCGGCATCCCCCACTGCCCCGTCTGCGGCGCCGAGATCAGCAGCCAGACCGTCGACCAGATCGCCGACACCCTGATGGGCGCGCCGGAAGGGTCGCGGCTCACCCTGCTGGCCCCCGTGGTGCGGCAGCGCAAGGGCGAGCACGAGAAGATCCTGGAGCGCATACGCAAGGAGGGCTTCACCCGCGCCAGGGTGGACGGGGAGATCCGGCAGCTCGGCGAGGAGGAGATCCGGCTCGAAAAGACATTCAAGCACAGCATAGAGATAGTCATAGACAGGATCGTCATAAAGCCCGGCATAGACGGCAGGCTGGCCGAGTCCATAGAGCTGGCCATGAACAGCGGCGACGGGCTCGTGCTCGCGCACGTCAAATATCCGGACGGGCACGAGGACGAGCGCGCGCTCAGCGCCAAGCTCGCCTGCCCTGAGCATGGCATAAGCATCGAGGAGCTTGAGCCGCGCATGTTCTCCTTCAACAGCCCATTCGGCGCTTGCACGGAATGCAACGGGCTCGGCTTCATACAGCGCATCGATCCCGATCTCATTATTACCGAGAAAAAGAAGAGCATCATC
>JAIRSA010000041.1 GCA_031255695.1 Eubacteriales Family XIII. Incertae Sedis bacterium
CATCGGCTCAAAGACATCATAGAGGGCGTCGGCGGCAGGGTCATGTTCGAAGAGCGGCGCTGGGGCAACTACAAGGTGCTGGACCACAGCAAGTACGGCAGCACCGAGGTCCTTACGAAGAAGCTTACCCTGCTTTCCGGCAGGCAGTTCAGCTACCAATACCACGAATACAGGAGAGAGATCTGGAATATCATATCGGGCGAAGGCGTGCTCTACCTCGACGGCGCCAAGAGCCGCGTGAAGAAGGGCGATGTGGTGTCGGTAGGAGTGGGCGAGAAGCACGGGCTCTGGGCGGACAGCGATCTGGAGCTGATCGAGATACAGATGGGGACCCCGCTTATTGAAGAGGATATCGTGCGCCTGGAGATAGACTGGGCGCCATAGGCAGGCGGCAATGCAGAAACGGAGGGGAAATGGCTAAACGCGCACTCATAACGGGGGTGACGGGCCAGGATGGCTCATACCTCGCGGAACTTCTTCTTAGCAAAGGCTACGAGGTCCACGGGATGCTCAGGAGGAGCTCATCCTACAACACAGAGAGGGTGGAGCACCTATATATCGAAGAACTTGCGGCGCAAATGCCGTGGGCAGGCAGGCTGCAGCTGCATTATGGCGACATGACGGATTCGTCGAACCTGATCGCCCTGCTTCTTGCGATCAGGCCGGACGAGATATACAACCTCGCCGCGCAGTCCCACGTAAAAGTGTCTTTCGAGACCCCGGAATACACGGCAAACGCCGACGGGCTCGGCACGCTCAGGCTGCTGGAAGCGGTCAGGATCCTGGGGTTGGCGGGCACAGTGAAGATATATCAGGCATCGACGTCGGAGCTTTTCGGCAAGGTGCAGGAGACGCCGCAGAGCGAGACGACCCCATTCTACCCTGTGAGCCCATATGGGGCCGCAAAGATGTACGCCTACTGGATCACCAAGAATTATCGGGAGGCCTATGGGATGTTCGCGTCCAACGGCATATTGTTCAACCATGAGTCGCCACGGCGGGGCGAGACCTTCGTCACGAGGAAGATCACATTGGCGGCGGCGCGGATGGCGCTGGGCAGGCAGAAGCGCCTGTACCTGGGGAACCTGGACGCCAAGCGGGACTGGGGCCACGCGAAGGATTATGTCGAATGTATGTGGCTCATGTTGCAGCACAGCGAGGCGGACGACTTTGTCATAGCGACGGGGGAGACGCATACCGTCAGGGAATTCTGCACATTGGCCTTTGGCGAGGCCGGGTTCAGCATCAGATGGGAAGGGTCGGGCGCCGGAGAGAAAGGCATAGACGGGCGCACCGGCGATGTATTGATCGCCGTCGATCCCAGATACTATAGGCCCGCAGAGGTGGAGCTGCTGCTGGGGGATCCCACAAAGGCCAGGACGAAGCTGGGCTGGGACCCCACGAAGACACCGTTTGAAAGCCTGGTGAAAGAGATGGTGGCGGCGGACCTGCGGCTGGCCGGGAAGGAAGAATATACGAGGGTGTCGTTCGACTGAGCGCAGCCAGAAATGCGCCCTGCGGGCGCCCTGCATGCGCACGGCATGAAGCTCCGGGCGAACCATATCCTGCGGCGCATGGGGGCGAAGCGGCATGGGGCGGCAATGGCCGGGAAAGGGGCAGGAGCGGTATGATAATAGTAAGGGTCATGGGCGGATTGGGCAACCAGATGTTCCAGTACGCGCTCTACCGGAGGATAAAGAGCGAGGGGAAACCGGTGAAGCTGGATATATTCCCGCTTGTTTATTTCATGAAGGGCGAGCACCCTTACCTGATGGAAAAGGCATTCGGGCTCCGCGGCGAATATGCAGGCTACAAAGAGGCGCGGCGCTGCGGCGCACTGTCTAAGCACCGGGCGGTCCGCCTGATCGAGAGGAAGCTGCGCTTCCCGACAGAGTCCATGCGGCTGCGCGCCGGGAACGATTTCGAGTTCGGGCAGGATGTGGAGGACGCGATCCAGAGCGGGAAAGACTGCTATCTGGCGGGCTATTGGCTGAACGACAAGTGTTTCTCGCCGATTGCGGAAACGATCCAAAGGGAATACATTTTCAAGCCGGCGCTGGGGCCCGAAAACGCAGAGCTGCTGGAAAAACTGCGGGAACCGAACGCGGTGGCCGTACATTTGAGGAAGTATTCGGCCCACGGGGCGACATACGCGTCATGGGAGAAGCCGCTGCAATATTATGAGAATGCCATGAAATACATGGCGGACAGGATAGAGAATGCCGTATTCTATATTTTTTCCAATGATATAGAATGGTGCAGGCAGAATGTGCGCGGCCAGCAAGCGGTGTTTGTCGGCAACAACAGCCAGCCTGACAGCGGGCAGTGGATCGACATGCAGCTGATGTCGCATTGCAGGAACTGCATCATATCCAATTCGACATATTCGTGGTGGGCCGCCTATCTGGATCCGGAAGGGGAGGGCAAAACGGTCGTGGCGCCGAAATTCTGGCTCGCGCACAATGGGGACGCGACACCCAACCTGGACAGCTGGATAGAAATGGATTGACGGGAAGGCTGGATATGGATGAAGGGCTCGAAAGGTTCAAGATAAGCGTGATCGTGCCTATATACAACGCCGAGGCCTGCCTGCGCAGATGCGTGGACAGCATCATAGGGCAGAGCCACCGGAATCTAGAGATCATCCTGGTGGATGACGGCTCGACGGACGGCAGCCCGCAGATCTGCGGCGCATACGCCGGGTCGGACAGCCGGGTGCGCACTGTGCGCATGGAGAACGGCGGTGCCGGAAGGGCGAGGAATGCAGGCCTCGACGCCTGCAGCGGCGACTATATAGGCTTTGTCGATTCGGACGACTGGGTGTTGCCGGAGATGTACGGCAACATGCTTAGGATCGCCGTCAAGGGCGGGGCGGACATCGTGGAGTGCAGTTACGGCATTGTCGGTGCGGACGGCGCACGCCGACGCGGCTTCGAGGCGCGGGGCATGGCCATGGACGGGGCAGGCGCGCTGCGGGAGTTCGTGGCGGGCGGCGAGATCATGCCGGCAGTCTGGAACAAGCTATACCTGCGCGCCCTATTTGACGGCATAAGGTTCCCGCCCATGATCATAGCTGAGGACGCGTTCACGATGAAATATCTTCTGGGCGGGAGCAGGCGGGTTATAAGCTCCGCAGAGAGCCTGTATGTCGTCTGCCTGAAGCCGGGAAGCCTGTCGCGCAGCGCGATCACCGCAGAGAAGCTGCGCGCCTACGAGGCGCATTTCACGGAGCTGGGCGCATATGCGCAGGAGAGGCTGCGGGGCCCGGAGGACTATGCCAGCTGGATCCCGCTCGCCGCCTATGCCAATATGATGCTGCGCATGTGCGTGGCGGGCGCGGGGCGCTTCGGCGAAATGTACGGAGAATTTCATGGTAAGCTGGCGCGTTGCCGCAAAATGGCGGGGGCGAGGCCGGCGTTCATAGGCGCAAAACTGCGTTTCAGGATAGCGGCGGCCTATAGATGCCCATCGCTGCTCCGGCTGCTGGGGCATATGGTCACGCCGGCGCGGCGGGCAAAGGCCCTTGCGGCCCGGAATGTCAAGCTTTTGGCAGGCGGCAGGCGCTGAGCGGCTGAAGAGGCGGCATACGGCAGGGCGGGCGGCGCGGCGGCATGAGGCGGCAGGCGGCGCTGAGCAGCCGAAGAGGCGGCATATAGCAAGGTGGATGAAGCGGCGGACGGCGCGGCTGACGGCATGAGGCGGCAGGCGGCAGACGCTGAGGCGCCGGGCTGCTGCGGGAAAGATATGGTGGACGGCACGATGAAGGACACATTATTAAGGAAAATAGCGCAGCGGGAGATGGCCGTCGGCGTCATCGGGCTCGGATATGTCGGGCTCCCGCTTGCCGTGGAGAAGGCAAAGGCGGGCTTTAGGACCATAGGCTTCGACGTGCAGCCGGAAAAGGTCCGCATGGTCAACCAGGGCGAAAACTACATAGGCGATGTGGTCAGCGAGGATCTGAAGTCATTGGTGGACAGCGGGATGCTGAGCGCCACATCCGACTACAGCTTCATCGGCAGCGTCGATTTCGTGGCGATATGCGTGCCGACGCCGCTGGACAGCCACCAGCAGCCCGACATAAGCTACGTCAGGGGCTCGGCGATCGAGATAGCGAGGCACTTGAAGAGGGGCACGGCCGTGGTCCTGGAATCCACCGCCTACCCCGGCACGACGGAGGAACTTATAAAGCCCCTGCTGGAACAGGGATCGGGCCTGGAGTGCGGCAAGGATTTCTACCTGGGATTTTCGCCTGAGCGCGTCGATCCCGGCAACTCCATATACAAGACACGGAACACGCCGAAGGTTGTAGGCGCCATAGGCGAAGACGCGAGGCAGGTGATAGCGGCTATGTACAGCGCGGTCCTGCAGAGCGATGTCTTCACCGTCTCGTCGCCCGCCGTGGCGGAGATGGAAAAAATACTTGAAAATACATACAGAAATGTAAATATCGGGCTTATAAACGAATTGGCGATGCTCTGCGGGCATCTAGGCATAAATATCTGGGAAGTGATAGAGGCGGCGAAGACAAAGCCGTTCGGCTTCCAGCCCTTTTATCCGGGGCCGGGGCTGGGCGGGCACTGTATACCCCTGGACCCGTACTATCTTTCATGGAAGGCGCGTGAATATGGCTTCCATACGTCAATGATAGAAAGCTCCATGATGATCAACGACAGGATGCCTGCGTACGTGGCGGAGCGCGCGTCGAAGATCCTGAACCGCTTCGGGAAGCCGCTCAACGGCTCGCGCATCCTCATACTGGGCGTGGCCTACAAGCAGGACATCGACGACTATCGGGAGAGCCCCGCGTTGAAGGTGATAGAGGAACTGAACGGCGCAGGGGCGCAGACGGACTACTATGACCCATACATCCCGTCATACAGGCGCGGCGGGCGCGTGCGGCAGGGCCTGGAGGGGCTCACGCCGGCAATATTGAAGGGATATGACCTGGCAATAATCACTACCGCGCACAGCTGCGTGGACTATAATATGGTGGCGGAGAACGCGGCCTTTGTCTTCGACACGAAGAATGCGGCCAAGGGCGTGGCCGACAGAGGGAAGATAGAGCTGCTGTAATGCAACCGGCAGGCATTATCATATCAGGGAGGCATGGCAATAATACGATGGACAGACTTAGATTTGGGCTGATAGGCTGCGGCAGGATTGCACACAGCCATGCTGTGGCGCTGGGCAATAACAGTGGCGCGGCAGTTCTGGCGGCCGTATGCGATATAGACGCCGGCAGGGCGGGGGAACTGGCGGAGAGCTACTGCGGGATCCCGCAGGCTGGCGGCGGGGCCGGAGAAGCTGGCGGGGCGGGTCACGCATCCGCAAGCGGGGCGGCTGGCGCACATGGGCCGGCGCAGGCGCTGGATCAGACGGTCCGGCGGCAAGGACCGGCGGGGGCGTTGGCGCAGGCCGGCGCTTGCAGGCCCGCCGTATTTGCTGACCGCCGGGAGATGCTGCGGCAGACAGAGCTGGACGCCGTGGCGATCTGTACCGAAAGCGGCAGCCACGCGGAAATAGCCGTGGACTGCCTGGAGCGGGGCCTGCATGTGCTGGTGGAGAAGCCGTTGGCGCTGTCCATGGCCGACGCGGACAGGATGATCGGGCTCGCGGCCCGCAAAGGCCTGAGGCTGGGCGTGTGCCACCAGAACCGCTTCAACCCCGCCATCCAGAAACTCAGGCGGGCGGTGGACGACGGAAGGTTCGGCAGGATCGTCAACGGGACCGCGCGCATACTCTGGAACAGGAATATGGAGTATTACAGCCAAGCGCCGTGGCGGGGGACATGGAAGCACGACGGCGGCACGCTGATGAACCAGTGCATACACAATATCGA
>JAIRSA010000087.1 GCA_031255695.1 Eubacteriales Family XIII. Incertae Sedis bacterium
CGATGTCCTGAGGCAGCAGGAATTCGCCGTAGTCCTTGATCCTGTCGGAAATGGGGCGGTGCCCCGTCTCTAAACGTTCATATTCCAAGAAGCCGGTTGCTTTGCCCATGGCAGTAACCATTCCTTTCTATAAAGTGCATTAAATTACTGATAGCTGGCGCCTGCGGCCGGCAGCTGCTGGCGGCGCTGAAACCCGGCCGCCTGTGATGGCCGCCGCTGACGGAAACAAGCCTTGGCCGCCTGTGATGGCCGCCGCTGACGGCACACCGGCTGCGAGACTGGCTCAGGCAGCTTGGGCGCCTGCCGCCGATAGCTGGCGCCTGCGGCTCAGCCGGCGTCGTATACGCTGCCGGCGCTGGACGGGGCCGAGACTACTTTATTGAATGCATAAAGCATCTGCTCATCTGCGGGGAGTTTCTGCGCCTTGGCGTCCTCCAATGCGTCCAGCACCTGTTTATAGTCGTTGGGTATGACCTTCACAAAGTTTTTCGCCTCGGCGGGGAAGCCTTCGAGCACGGCCTTCGCGCGGCTGCTGCCGGTGTACTTCAGGTGATTTTCAAGCATCCCTTTCAGTTTGGCCTGATCCTGCTTGCCGAGCGCCGTCAGGCTGACCATGGACGTGTTGCACTTTTCCTTGAAGCCGCCGCCGGGGTTCCAGACGAAGGCTATGCCGCCCGACATGCCGGCGGCGAAATTGCGCCCGGTCTCGCCGAGCACGGCGACACAGCCGCCGGTCATGTACTCGCAGCCATGATCGCCCACGCCCTCCACGACGGCCGTAGCCCCGCTGTTGCGCACGCAGAAACGTTCGCCGGCGATCCCGCGTATGTAGGCCTCGCCGCACGTCGCCCCGTAAAGGGCCACATTGCCGATGATTATATTGTCGCCGGGCTCAAATGCCGCGCCCTCTGGCGGCCTGACTATGATGCGGCCGCCGGAGAGCCCCTTCCCGACGTGGTCGTTGGAATCGCCGTAGAGCGTAAGCTCCACGCCCTTGATCAGGAAGGCGCCGAAACTCTGCCCGGCCGATCCGTCGAAGCGCAGCCTGATGCTTGCGTCAGGCAGGCCGTCGGCGCCGTGCCGGCGCACGATCTCGCTGGACAGCATGCAGCCTATCGTGCGGTTTTTGTTGTTCAGCGGGAGATGGTAGCTGGCCTTGGTGCCCTTGTTCTCTATGGCCGGGCGGCAGAGGGACAGCAGGGTGTTCTTGTCGACGGTCACGCCCAGCGCGTGGTCCTGGGGTTTGGTGAAATATCTGGCACCGGCGTAGTCTACCGCCTTGGGCTGGTAGAGCAGGCCGGAGAGATCCACGGTCGCCGCCTTGTCGTTTATGTCGGTTTCCGCCTGCCTGAGCAGCTCCACATGGCCTACGAGGTCATTGAAGCTGCGCACGCCTATGCGCGCCATCAATTCGCGCGTCTCCTGGGCGAGGAAGCGCATGAGGTTGACTATGTATTCGGGCTTGCCCGAGAATTTTCTGCAAAGTTCGGGGTTCTGCGTCGCGATCCCCACAGGGCAGGTGTCCAGGTTGCATACGCGCATCATATCGCAGCCCATCACCACGAGCGGGGCGGTGGCGAAGGCGAATTCCTCTGCGCCGAGCAGGGCGGCGATGACGATGTCGCGCCCCGTGAGCAGCTTGCCGTCGGTCTCAAGCACCACGCGGTCGCGCATCTCGCTGATCAGCAGGCTCTGGTGGGCCTCGGCGACGCCAAGCTCCCACGGCAGCCCCGCATGCCGTATGCTCGTGCGCGGCGCGGCCCCGGTGCCGCCGTCATAGCCGCTGACGACTATGACATCCGCCAGGCCCTTTGCGACGCCGACGGCCACAGTGCCCACGCCGGCCTCGGAGACCAGCTTGACACTGATCCTGGCGTTGCGGTTCGCGCTTTTCAGGTCGCGTATGAGCTGGGCCAGATCCTCTATAGAATATATGTCGTGGTGCGGCGGCGGCGATATCAGCTCTACGCCGGGCGTGGAATTGCGCGATTTGGCGATCCAGGGGTAGACCTTGTTGCCCGGCAGATGGCCGCCCTCGCCAGGCTTCGCGCCCTGCGCCATCTTTATCTGGATCTCGACGGCATTGTTGAGATAGTGTATGGACACGCCGAAACGCGCCGAGGCCACCTGCTTTATGGCGCTGGAACGGCTCGCGCCGCCCGCGTCGGGCACAAAGCGCTCGGGGTCCTCGCCGCCCTCACCGGTATTGCTCTTGCCGCCGATGCGGTTCATGGCGATGGCCATGCATTCGTGGGCATTCTTGCTGATGGAGCCGTATGACATGGCGCCTGTCTTGAAGCGCTTGACAATGCGTTCGACGGACTCGACCGCCTCTATGGGTATGGGTTTGTCGGCCAGCACGATCTTCAGGAGGCCGCGTATATTCTTCAGTTCCACGTTGCGCTTGTTCACGCACGATGAAAATGCCTTGAACATCTCGTAATTCCCGGTGCGGCACGACTGCTGGAGATAGAATATGTTTTCCGGGTTGAAGAGATGGTATTCGCCGTTTTTGCGCCACTTGTAGTCGCCGCCTGGATCGAGGGGCTCGTTCATCGTGACCGCGTCGAAGGCGGCGGCATGGCGCTGCCGCGACTCCTGCTCTATCTCCTTCAGCGTGACGCCGCCTATGCGCGACGTCGTGCCGGTGAAATACTTGTCTATCACTTGGTTGCTTACGCCAAGCGCCTCGAAGATCTGTGCGCCGTGGTAGCTGCGGACGGTCGAAATCCCCATCTTGGACATTATCTTGACGATGGTCTTGCCCATCGCCTTGCGGTAATTCTGCTTTGCCTGCTCTGCGTCGGCCTGCAGCCTGCCGTCGTGCGCCAGCTGCTCTATGGCCCTGTAGGCGAGCCACGGGCAGACGGCGTTCGCGCCGTAGCCGATCAGCAGCGCCAGATGGTGCGCCTCGCGCGCGTCGCCCGCCTCGGCGACGATGCTCACGCGGGTGCGCGTGCCCTTGCTGACCATGTGGTGGTGCAGCCCCGACACTGCCAATAGGGCAGGAATGGGGATCTTGTATTCGCTGGCGCCCTTGTCGGACAGTATGATGATGTTGTAGCCGCTGTCCATGGCCACATCGGCTGCGAAAAACAGATCGTCCAGGGCCTTCTTCAGGCCGTGCTTCTCGCGCGAGTTGAACAGCATGGGCAGGGTTATGCAGCCGAAGCCGCTGGCATTTATGCAGCGCAGCTTCGAGAGCTCTTCCGTGGACAGCACCGGCGTGGAATGCCGGATCATGCGGCAGTTCCCCGCAGTGGGCTCAAGCAGGTTGCCTTCGCTGCCGAACTGTATGTCGGACGAGGTCACTATATGCTCGCGTATGGCGTCCAGCGGGGGGTTCGTGACCTGCGCGAACAGCTGCTTGAAATAGCTGTACAGGAGCTGGGGGCGGTTCGACAGGACGGCCAGCGGGGTGTCTATGCCCATGGACGATATGGGGTCGTCCCCTGTGTCCGCCGTCGTCGCCAGCGTCAGCATCAGATCCTCCCAGGTGTAGCCAAACACCTTCTGCTCCTGCAAGAGGGGCAGGTATTCGTAGGTGTTCTCCTTGTTCGCCATGATCAGTTCTAGGCTGATCAGGTCTTTCAGCAGGGCCTGTTCATGGGGCTTTTCGGCGCTGCGCTGCTTCTTTTTGTTTATCAGGTCCTGCCAGGTTTCGCCGCGGCTGTTGCCGGGGGGCAGGGAGCTAAGCTCAAGAAGGTTCTCGTCAAGCCATTTCCTGTAGGGCCTGGCGCTTGCGGAAGCGCCCTTGAGCTCGTCGTCCTCGATAATGCGCTTCGCCACTGTGTCGATAAGGAGCATGCGGCCGGGCCGGAGCCGGTCCTTCCTCACGATCTCTTCGGGCGGTATGGGCAGCACCCCCGCCTCGCTGGCGAGGATCAGGAAGCCGTCCTTTGTCAGGTAGTAGCGCGCGGGGCGCAGGCCGTTGCGGTCGAGGGTAGCGCCTGCGACCCTGCCGTCCGTGAACACCACTGCCGCAGGCCCGTCCCAGGGTTCGAGCAGGCAGCTCATATATTCGTAATACGCCCGCTTTTCGGGGGACATGTCCTCCCGCCCGTCCCAAGGCTCCGGTATCGTCATCATGAGCGCTTCGGGCAGGCTAAAGCCGGAATGCACGAGCAGCTTCAGGAAATCGTCGAGCATGGCGGAATCGCTGCCGTCTTCATTGATCACGGGCAGGGCCTTATGGAGGCTGTCGCCGAACTTCCCGGACTTGAGCATGGCCTCGCGCGCCTTGGCCCAGTTGACATTGCCGCGTATCGTGTTGATTTCGCCGTTATGCGCCAGGTAATGTATGGGGTGCGCGCGCTCCCAGCTCGGAAAGGTATTTGTGGAAAAGCGCGAATGCACGACCGCTATGGCCGAGTCAAGCAGCGAGTCCTTGAGATCCAGATAGAAGGCCGAGAGCTGGCTCGGCAGCAGCATGCCTTTATAGACTATGGTACGGCATGATATGCTTGCAAGATAGAAGTAGAGATCGGGGTCGGTGCGGCTGAGGCGTATCCTCGTGAGCGCCAGTTTGGACACGATGTAGAGGGCGCGTTCGAAATCGTCCTCGGCCATGCCGTCCGGCTTCTTTATGAATATCTGCCGTATGCCGGGGCGGACCTCTGAGGCCGTCTTCCCGGTGCTGTCGGCATTGACGGGGACGACGCGCGCGCCGAGCACCTCCATGCCTTCGCTTTCGACGATGCTGCAGAATGTGGCGATGGTGCGGCTGCATCTGGCCGAGTCCGGGGACAGGAACATCATGGCGACGCCGTA
>JAIRSA010000154.1 GCA_031255695.1 Eubacteriales Family XIII. Incertae Sedis bacterium
TATGTCACCGAGTACGGCCAGCTCATCGCCGTCTCCTACTCCCTCGGCGCGATCAACCGCATCGAGAAGGAGCTGCAGGTGGCGATCGGCGCGACCATCATACCGTCGGCCAAGTATGAATTCAAGGAATCCGTGTTCTACGAATTCGTGCAGGGCGATTTCACCGAATTCGAAGAGTTCATGGACTACCTAAACGAATACGAGCCTGAGGACTAGCCGCAGGCATGGGCGCGGCCGCCTAGAACGCATACGCGCCCAAAGGCACAGGCCACCGCCCAAACGCGCACGCGCCTGAAAGCTAGCCGAAGAATAGGCTGAATGCCTCTTTGTTTATCTTCTTCACTGGGGCGTCGCTCAAGTTGGACATGACTATGATCTGGGCGCCTAGCTGTGGGCAGATCCAGAAGCTTGCCCTGAAGCCGTCGTCTGTCCCTTCATGCCCGTACAGGGTGTAGCCGCCCTGCTGCCTGATGAACCATCCCAGCCCTATATGCTCGCCGTTGTTAGGCACCAGCCCGTATGGGGCGGAGGCCTCTTTGTACAGCCTTGCGCTCAGCATCGATCCGCTCAGGTGCGCGTCGCCCCACTTCATGATGTCCATGATGTTGGATGTGATCGTCGAGCTGGGGCCATGCTCCCTGTTGTAGGGGAACACCGCTTCCCTAGCAGCCTGCCCGGCTTCGTCCCTGTGGTGCGGCGTGCATACCCCTACGGCGCGCAATGCGCCCAGATCCAGGGCTTTAGCGATCTCCGCCCTGCCCGCGCTTTCCGGATCCATGGCCCGGCCGGCGGCAGTCCTCAAGAATGTGAGGAAGGTCGTGCTGCCCATGCCCAGCGGCCTGAATATCTCCGTGTCTATATGGCTTTCGAAATCCGTGCCCGATATCTCCGCTATCACCGCGCCAAGCAGCTCGTACGCCATGTTGCTGTACATAAAGCGGCCTCCGCCCGGCTGCCACAGCAACTGGGCGCGCGTGAGCTCCCCCGACATCACGAAGCGCTTGAGGGCGCCGCTGTCCACCTGCGGCACGTCCCATCCGTAATCCGTGACATCCGGCATGCCCGCTGTGTGGCTGAGCAGCCACCGCAATGTGACCCCGCCGATCCTGCTGTCGTCCATGCGGAACCACGGCACGGCCTCTGTCAGCGGCGCGTCCAGATCCAGCAGGCCCTTGTCCACCATCCGCAGTATGGCCGTCGCCACGAACAGTTTCGATACCGAGCCCAAGTGGAAGATGTTCTCCGGCGCCAGCGGGATCTTATCGGGCGCGTCCAGGAAGCCGGCGGCCGCCGCGCAGCAGAAGCCCCGGCCGGCCCCAGGCCCGGCGGGCGCCGCTTCGCACGCGCCGAACCCGGCACGCGCCGCCCCGCCGCTGGCCTTCACGCCCACCGCAAGCCCTGGCAGCCCATAGCGCTCCAAGGCATCTTTTGCAAATGTTTCCAGCTTTTCTGCGTGGCCCGTCCCGCCCATGCTAAGCCTCCTACGCTTTTTTCTTCAGCATGGCTGCCCTATCCGTCTTCTCCCACGGAAGATCCAGATCCGGCCTCCCGAAATGCCCGTATGCCGCGATCTGCCTGTATATCGGCCTCAGCAGATCGAGATCCCTTATTATGGCCGCCGGCCTCAGATCGAAGTTCTCATTCACAAGATCGGCCAGCTTGTCATCTGGCAGCGTGCCCGTTCCGTAGGTGTCGACCAGGACAGAAACCGGCCGGGCCACCCCGATGGCATAGGCCAGCTCGATTTCGCACTTCCGCGCAAGCCCCGCCGCCACTATGTTCTTGGCCGCGTACCGCGCCGCATAGGCCGCCGAACGGTCCACCTTTGTGGGATCCTTCCCCGAAAATGCGCCGCCGCCGTGCCTGGCGTAGCCGCCGTACGTATCCACTATGATTTTCCGCCCGGTAAGCCCGGAGTCGCCGTTGGGCCCGCCTATCACGAAGCGCCCTGTGGGGTTCACGAAATATTTGGTGTCCGCATCCAAAAGCCCCGCTGGTATGATGGGCTTTATTATCCGCTCAATGACCGCTTCCCTTATGTCCGCCTGGCTTATATCCGGGTCATGCTGGGTGGATATGAGGGCGGTGTCGACCCTGATGGGCCTATCGCCATCGTACTCGACAGTCACCTGGGATTTGCCGTCCGGCCTCAGCCATGGCATTTCCCCCGACTTCCTCGCCTCAGCAAGCCGGAGGGCGAGTTTATGGGCAAGCGATATCGGCATCGGCATGAGTTCCGGGGTCTCGTCGCAGGCAAAGCCGAACATGATCCCCTGATCCCCCGCGCCTATGGACTCAATGCCGTCGTCCAGCACGCCTTCCTTGTATTCCAGGGCCTTATCCACGCCAAGCGCGATGTCGCCGGACTGCTCGTGTATGGACGTGAGCACGGCGCAGGTGTCCCCATCATAGCCGTATTCGCTTTTCGTGTACCCAATATCCTTTATCACGCTGCGGATCAGGTTGGGGATATCCACATAGGTTTTGGTGCTGATTTCGCCGGCCACGAGCGCCAGCCCCGTGGTCACTGCGCATTCCGCCGCCACCCTCCCGCGTGGATCCTCCTTGATTATCGCGTCGAGTATAGCGTCAGAGATCTGGTCGCATAGCTTGTCAGGGTGCCCTTCCGTAACTGACTCCGATGTGAAAAGTTTCTTGCCCATTGGTGCTTCCTTTCCCGGCACAATGCCGCCTGTGCGCCAAGGCTGCAAGGCCTCTGCGGCTCGCCTGGCTGCTGCGCGGCTTGCGCCGCATTACTCACCCCCCGGCATATGCCGCAGGGGCGTGGGGCCGTGCGGCCCCTCTAATAATAAGACCTCTTTCGCAAAGAAGAGGTCTCATACACCACATATCAATTAATTATACCCATTTTTCGAGAAAAGCGCAACAAGATTTCGTACGGATCGCGCCTGTTTCGGCATTTGGTTCGAGCCTTTTTAATAGCATTCCGGGCTGTGCCCGCTGAAATCGCGCGAATTGCGCAAATCATACGAATTTGGCAAAGAATGCGATTTTATAGAAAATTCGGCAGAGATGTCACCAATACAATAAAACCGCAAAATAATCTGGATGAAATTTCAAATTTTGTAGCGCCATCGTTGATTTCCCTGGAGAAACATGCTAGAATTTAATGGAACGCATCAAAAGGAATATATCCCCACCCAGGCAAGCCGGCAATGGCAAGGCACGGCCGGCGGGAAGGGGCGGCCCTCGGCGGGCGTTATCGGCTTCGTTCCGCTGTCCGCGTATCGCGAAGCCTTGACGAATATTTTTTATACATTATTATTATTGTTCAAGTTAGGAGGTAATTTATGGGTACTGGCTTTTATCTCGCCATCATGATAGCCTATTCGGCTGTAATGATCGGCATCGGGTTCGCCCTGCGGAAGCAGGCGAGCAAATCCATGGACGATTTCGGGATCGCGTCAAACCGCTTCGGATCCGCTGTGCTCGCCATCGTGAGCATAGGGGCATGGGTCGGAAGCGCGGGGCTGATCGGCCTGACTTCATCCGGATACACCGACGGGGTCATGGGGTACTGGGAATACGCGATGGGCTATATTTCCATGCTGCCCTTCGTATTCCTGTTCGTCACCCGCATAAAGTTCCTGAAGCTGTTCACCATCCCCGATTTCTTTGCCCTCAGATATTCCAAATACGGCGAAGCCATCCGCTATCCCACCGGCGTGCTCTATATGGTGCGCAATGCCACGATATTGGGCATGCAGCTTAACGCCCTTTCGTTCCTCTTCACCGCCTTCTTCGATATGGATCACGCCTTCGGCGTCTTCCTGGCGGCAGGCATTGTCGTATTCTACACTGCCATGTCTGGCTTCCTGAGCGTAATGATCACTAATGTAATACAATCCGCATTCCAGACGCTCGCCCCGTTTGTGGCGCTTTTCTTCGTGCTCAGGCTGGCTGGGGGCTGGGACAATATAGCCGGCTACTACGCGGATCTCAATATCAGCGGGAACCTCTCGCTGTTCAACAGCCTCGAATGGGTCGGCGCCGTCGTGTATTACGCGTTCACGGTCGGCCTTTTCTTCATAATAGCGGATCAGGGCGACTGGCAGAGGATAGGCGCCGCGAAAAACGCCAAGGTGGCGCGGAACAGCCTGCTGGTCGGGACCATAGCGGTGCTGCCCATACTTGTACTGCCGTGCTATGTAGGAGCCGGCGCGCGCTATGTCATGGGCGAGGGCGTGACGCCGAACCTCGTGTTCTATGAGCTCATAAAGCTCGGCAGCCCGCTCATCGCGGCCCTGCTTCTGGTCGGCGCGCTGTCCACCATCATGTCATGCACGTCCACATATCTTTTCGCGGGCGGCATGAATATCTCGCATGACTTGATCGTCCCGCTCATCAAGGCGAGGGGGCAGGCCGTCGACGACAAGAAAGAGATATTCTACAGCCGTATAGGCGTCGCCCTGTGCTGCGGCGTCGGCATACTGTTCGCGCTGAGGGTGCAGGGGCTGATCGCGCTGTGGAGCGCGGGGCTCTCCATCTGCGCGTCGGGGCTCGTCGTGCCCTTTGTGTTCGCGTGGTTCAATAAAAAGAGCAACACCGAATCCGCGCTGGCCGGCATGATCGCCGGCGGCGTAGTGGCCTTCGTCTGGACCATGCTCGGCAACCCCTTCGGCCTGGATCCCATCTGGATAGGGCTCCCGGTGTCCATCATCGCATGCGCCATCGTGCCCCTGTTCACGCCGAAGCCCAGCGCTTCGGAAGTCGAGGCCACCTATTACTTCAGCGAAAAATTCAAAAATGCCGCCGCCGGCGCCGAACAGGCTTCAAAGGCGTAAAGGCCGGGGCCGCGCTTCAAGTTTATACAGGGGGCGGGCGCAGGGGGCATCCCCCGTACGCCCCGCCCTTTCTGGCCGAGGCGGAGCCGGGGCCCATGCCTTCGAGGGCATCCCCCGTACGCCCCGCCCTTTCGGCGGCCGTATGGCCGCAATGGAGATTAACTATATGAATTGTGATTTATTGATAAGGGACGCGGACATCGTCACGATGGACGCCGCTATGCCTATCGCGGAATGGCTTGCCGTCAAGGACGGCAAGATCGCCGCCGTAGGCCGGGGCAGCGATATGCCCGACAATGCCGCTGAAGTCCGGTCGCTGCGCGGGCTGTCCGTGCTGCCGGGCTTCACGGACTCGCACCTGCACGGCTCGCTCACGGGCAATTCGCTCCTGTCCGTAGACGTCGGCGAGGCGGGCAGCGCGGAAGAGATCGTCGATCTGATAGGCAGGCATTGCCGCGAGACGGACAGCCGCATCGTGTCGGCGACGAAGTATTCCCCCAACCGGATGAAGGGCAGGGCGCTGTCCGCCGACGATCTGGACCGTGTGTCCAAGGACCGCGCCATCGTCGTCTACGACCGCTCCTGCCACGGCTGCGTGCTGAACAGCGCCGCCATGCAGGAGGCGGCTCTGCCGCCTGAAATGTGGCAGGCGCAGGGTGATGTGGGCAGGGGCGTGATCACGGACGACACGGCCTACCTGACCGCGCTCAACAACATAATGACGGGCGTGGACGAGGCGACGGTGAAGAGCTATATCGCCGCAGTCAGCAAGCTGGCTGTCAGCAACGGCGTCGTCTGCATACATTCGCTCGACGGCTCGGACTACATACATGACGCGCAGCACTGGGTGCGGCACGGGGCCACGGCCGGCATACATGTCGTCAACTATTGGGAAACCTTGGATTTCGAACGCGTGAAGCCCTTCGGGCTGCCGAGGATCGGCGGCTGCATCTGCCTTGACGGCTCCCGCGTCATGCACACCATGGCGATATCGGAACCCTATCTGGACGATCCCGGCAACAGGGGCGTCCTCTACTACACCGACGAGGAAGTCTACAACTTTGTTTCCACTGCCCATGCGAATGACATGCAATGTGCCATGCACGCCATGGGCGACCGCGCGATCGGACAGCTGCTCAGCGCAATCGGGCGTGTCGTGGAGGAGCAGGGCGACAAGGGGCTCAGGCACAGGATAGAGCATTTCAGCATGCCGACGGACAGGCAGATAGAGCATGCCGTCGAGCTGGGCCTGACGCTCGCCATGCAGCCCGCGTTCACCCTCGAATGGGATAGCGGCGAAGACAGCGTATACAAGCAGAGATTCGGCAAGGAGGGCGCTTCCCGCAACGAACCGTTCGCGCGCAT
>JAIRSA010000157.1 GCA_031255695.1 Eubacteriales Family XIII. Incertae Sedis bacterium
ATCGACGGGCAGTCGCTGATAGGCATAATATGCGGCAGGCTTGGCGTCCATAACCCGGCGGCCCTCTCGTGGAGCGTATTGATCGTAACCGTTCCGGGCATGATACTCGGCCTGTCGCATACAAAGGACTGGGGGGCAAAAGTCGGGGCATTGATATGCTGGGGGGCGGCCGCCAGCGTGCTGTTCCCATTGATATTGTACGCCTGAGGCGGCCCGTGTCATCCGCCCCCACCATCGCTGGCTGCAATTTCAGTTGACTTCTGCACTTTTTTCGGCTAAAATATGAATAAGGCATATTATAGCCGAAAGGAGTTTGGCATGAAGTATATCAAGAGGGACATGGAAGGGGTAATCCCCAGGTTGAGCGCACAGTATCCAGCGATTTTGCTCACCGGGCCGCGCCAAGCGGGGAAAACCACTATGCTGAAAGGGCTGGCGAAGCTGGAAGGGCGCGGCCGCAGATACGTGAGCCTGGATGACCTGAATGAGCGGGCGCTCGCAAAGGCCGATCCGGCCATGTTCCTGCAACTGCACCAGCCGCCCGTGCTTATCGACGAGGTCCAGTATGCGCCAGAGCTTTTCCCATATATCAAAATCCATATCGACAAAACACATGCGCCAGGGGATTTTTGGCTTACAGGCTCGCAGCTGTTCAAGCTTATGGACGGCGTACAGGAATCATTGGCTGGCCGCGTAGCTTTGCTCCACCTTCCGCCCTTGTCGCAGCAGGAGATATACGGCGGAAGCCCAGCGGAGTTCAAGCTGGATTTCCCCATGCTGCTTGAAAGGCAGAAACAGGCGGGCCCCGTTACGGCGCCCGCCATGTTCGAGCGCGTGTTCAACGGCGGCATGCCCGCCCTGGCAAGCGGCCAATACGAAGAACGCAACATTTTTTATTCGAGTTATATAGGCACATATCTGGAGCGGGATGTGAAAGAACTTTCCGGCGCAATAGACTCGATGAAATTCTTCCGCTTCATCACCGCAGCAGCGGCAAGGACCGCGCAGATGGTCAATTATAAGGGGATCGCGGACGACTGCGACATTGACCAGACGACCGCCAAAAGCTGGCTCAGGATACTGGAAACACTGGGGGTCATTTTCTATCTGCACCCATATTCCAACAATGTGCTTAAACGCACGGTCAAGACTCCGAAGCTGTACTTCTGCGACACAGGGCTTGTCTGCTACCTGGCGAGATGGAGCAGCGCCGCAACTGCCATGAACGGCGCGATGGGCGGCGCCCTTCTGGAGAACTACGCAGTGGGCGAAATACTTAAGAGCTACCAAAATGCGGGCAGGGAGGCCTTTCTATATTATTATCGGGACAAGGACGCCAAAGAGATCGATTTGCTTATGGAAGGCGATGGGCAGCTATGCCCTATTGAGATCAAGAAGACGGCCACGCCGGATAGAAGGCTGCTTAACACATTCAAAGCGATCGAGAAATCGCCATTAGAGCGTGGGATAGGGGCGGTGCTTTGCATGGCGGAAAATCTAGGCGCATTCGATAAGGATAATTTGATTGTGCCGATCAGCCTGATATAGACCATATGAACGGCTTGAAATCCGGGCAAATCTGGGGCGCCGCCCGCGCCTGCGGCATCCGCCCTTGCATACTGTGCTGGTCTATGATAAAGTAGGATGTGCGGCTATGCATGCAATGATTAAATTCTGGAGGGCGGGATCTCATGAAAAATATGAAAAATATGAAAAAAGTTGATATTATAGGCATTCAAATGGATCTGGGTGCGTCGAAAAGAGGGGTGAACATGGGCCCGGCGGCCATCCGCCATGCGGACATTTTTGCGAAACTGGACGATATGGGCATAGACTGGCGGGACAAAGGGGACATCATACCACAGATGGATGGGGAGTCGAAGCCGGGCCTCAAGCATTGCGGGCAGATTGTCGAGGCCAACGCCCGGCTGTACAGCGAAGTGCTCGAAAGCCTGAAGGGGGGCCGGATGCCCATCGTGCTGGGCGGGGACCACTCGGTGGCCGCGGGCAGCGTCCCTGCGGCAGTCCGCCACCTGGGCGCGGTCGGCGTGATATGGATCGACGCGCACGGGGATTTCAACAACAGGCAAAGCTCGCCCAGCGGCAATATGCACGGGATGCCATTCTCGGCGGTATGCGGCTGCGGCCCGGAGGAAATGATGCCGTATGGCCCCTATTTCGCCGATCCCCGGCACGCCGTACAGATCGGCGCGCGTGATGTGGATGCCGTCGAGCGCCAGCGCCTGCGGGAGGCAGGGGTGACTGTCTTCTCCATCACGGAAATCGACCGTATGGGTCTGGCGCATGTGGTCAGCCGCGCCATAGAGATTGCCGGCGCGGGCACCCAGGGCATCCACGTAAGCTTTGACATCGATGCCGTCACGCCCGACGAAGCCCCAGGCGTGGGCACCCCGGTGCACAGCGGGCTGACCGTGCGCGAGGCCTTCCTCGCCATGGAGATGCTGTATGAATGCCGGCAGGTATGCTCCATGGATATGGTGGAGGTCAATCCGATCCTGGATATACAGAATAAAACCGGCAACCTGGCCTGTGAGCTGATTCTGTCACTGCTGGGCAAAACGGTGTTTTGATGCCATCGCCCCTTGCCCGCACACCCATGGCGGGCATCGCCGAAGGCTGTGCGGGGGGGACGGCTTCCCGATCGCGCATTGCCGCGGATATCGCGCATTGCCTGCATGGCAGGCCTTACGGAAGCGGGATATGGTCGAGCGAGATCATGCGCACCTGGCCATACTCTGAGCGCTTTATGCCTTCTGTGAGGACGCATGCGATAAGCGTGATTTTGAAGCCCGCTTTTTCCGCCATTCTGAAGATCGCGTCCAATGTGCCGCCCGTGCTCACGACGTCGTCAACGACAAGCGCCCTCTTCCCCTGCAACAGCTCGAAGTCCGATTCGTCGAGGTAGAGCCTCTGTGTGCCGCCGGTCGTTATGGACTGCGTGTCCACCCCTATGGGGTTTTTCATATAGGCCTTCACGCTTTTCCGCAGGACCACATATCTGTCGATCCCCAATCGCCGCGCCAGCTGGTCGGTCAGGCCTATGGCCTTCGACTCGGCGGTGAGCACCACGTCGAACATACCGTCAGCACTGCCATCGCACAAGGGCTGGATGATTCCAGCGAGCGATTCCGCCGCCGTGCGGTTCCAGTCGGCCTTGCCCATCATATTGAATGAATAGATGGACAATTCATCATCCACTTTTACAAGCGGCAGCCTTACAGAAAAACCTTCGCCAAGCCTCACTTCATATTCGTTCATTATTGCCTCCCCTTATAATACCGTTCTCCGGCTAAAATCATGCCATCTTTGCGGCTGGCCCGCCGCCCCGCTTCCTGCAAGGCTACATTGCCAGCGGCAGCAAAATCTGCACCAGCTGCGGCAGCTGGTATATCAGCGTCCCTGCCGCCAATCCATAAAACGCGTTCTTGCTGATGATGGTGACGCCGGCCGCAACCGCCGCCGCCACAGGGTCGCCGCTTGCAAACGCAAGCTTCAGGTCCGGCACCAAGGTCACGTTGAAGCCGATGATAAACAGGAAGCCTGCGATCGACTGTGCGGGGATATATTTCCCCAGCTTGCCGATCACGCCGAGCAGCAGCAGGATCCCGGACACCAGCATCATCAGTATGCCAGCTAGCCAGGCGCCGTTGATGCCGCCCACATCCGGCACAGCGGCCGTGCCGCTGATAATCGCCTCGATCGGCGCCCCGCCGAACAGGATCGACGGTATATCCGCAAGCGAGTTGATGAAGCTCAGCGCGTCCAGCTTCGGCGTCTGCCCCGCGATGGACGAGGTGATATTGCCGAAGGAGATATTGCTGCCTATGTTCAGGCAGATGAACGACAGGCCGGCGAAGAAGGCCGGCAGGCCGAACTTGGGCTTCAATATCTTGAAATCCGCCCAGTATTCCTTGCGCCAGAACCTCCACTCCTCGCTTTCCGGTTCCGAGCCGGCATTTTTCGCGATTTCGTTCAGATCGACCCGCCGCCCCTGCAATATAGCGAAATCCAGGCTGGACAGCAGCACCGACCCGGCTATGGTATAGACCAGGTCGTGCGACACTATATAGATGGCGAATGCGGAGAACATGGAGATCAGCCCCACGCGCCGCTCTTCCTTGCACATCGTGATGCCGACCATGGCGAGTATATAGCCCACGCCGGCCATCATGCCATTCACCGCGCTGTCTCCGGCAATGCTGACTATCCAGCTGACGCTGCCCGTCGCGCCCAGGAAAATGCCGACGGCCGCCGCGATCAGGAGCGCCGCCACGCGCTCGCCCATGTTTTTGATTAGCCCAGACAGCGTCAAGGTCTCCGCCTGCCCGCTGATCGGCACAACCGAGCCGCTGATCAGGTTGCCGGCCGCGCCCACCAGATAAGCAAGCCCAGTCGGCTTCAATTTGTAGCCAAAGCCACGAGCCATATACATTTGGGTGACGCCGTTGATCACCACGAAGATCACTGCTAACAACAAAGCAAACATCTTGAGACCTCCTTAAAAAATTTACTGGATCAGTTTACTAGCCGTGTTTTTTCCGCCGCGCCGGCGGAGCGGCGAGGATCCCCCCTCATTTTGCTTTTCATGGCAGGAATTACATGATTTGCGCCGCTAACCCAACGTTTATATTTTATACCGAACCGCAGATTTTCGCAATGGTTCTTTTTCAGGCAATTGCGGGAATTTTGGCACATATGGCAAAAACGCCTTTACGAAACTTCCTGCCCGTAATATAATAATTTTAATGGCTGGGAACATGTAGGCAATGGGGCGGGGCATGCCGCCCTGCTATCCGCCGGTTTGGGACATGGTTGATGTTTGTAGGTGAATCCGCCGTGCCGCGGGGCAGATGCCGCAGGCCAGCGAGGCTTTGCAGGAAGCGGGGCGGCAAATCCGCCGCGGGGATGCCATGGTCTTGGCCGATGGGCGGCATTATGTGGTGTTTGCTATGGCTGCTTATGAGAAAAAAGGTTTTATCCTGATAAAAACCCCCACTGTTTTGAAATGGGAAACGGTTTTGCTGTCCTGCAAGTCGGCGATCTGCGTCGCGGCTTCGGCTGAAAAAAATTCCATTTTGGCTGTCGTAAAAGCAGGGGAAATCGAAATATCGACGAAAAATTGGGCGGGGAATGTGTTCGCCGCCTCGCCGGGCTCGCTTCTTGCCCTGAGCCCGCACAAAGAATACAATTTCAAAGCGAAGGAGGATTTGGGCTTTGAGCTCCAATGCCTGCATCTGAGCGGCGTGCATTACCTGCACCACTCAGAGGGCATTTTCCCGTTCGCGACAGAAAACCCGATCATTGATCTTATCTCGAACGATTCATTGGCGCTTTCGATGTTCGAAGCGATCGTACAGGAATTCAAATTCCGGCGCAAGGATTGGCGGCAGGTTTCGGATCGCCTCTGCGAGTGCATGTTTACGGACGTCCACCGCAGCATAAATGTCGAACAGGATGCCGACACGGAGGAAAGCAATGTCGCCCAGGTATGCGAATTCATAAAAGAGAACTACAGCCGCAATATTTCGCTTGGCGAACTGTCCGCCCTCGTCTACATCAGCCCATACCACCTTTCGCATATATTCAAGATACGCATGGGGCTTTCGCCCATCCAGTATCTGATCGGCATCCGGATCGAGAAGGCCAAAACGATGCTGAGAAACACGAACATGCCGATCGCCGAGATTTCCGAAGCGATCGGATACCCGAACACGAATTATTTCAATGAGATCTTCAAAAAGGGCACAGGCCTTACCCCTGGGCGTTTCAGGAATGAAGTCAACAGGCTGAAGCCGCTTCACGTCAATTTCTTCAATACAGAGGGCGCGGCGGCAGGCGTCGCGGGCGGTCATATGAATAAGGGGCTGAACGTCCGCAGGGGCAAGACGTACTTCCTGAATGAACATGGCCAGGCGGCGACAGGCTGGCAGAATACGGAAAAAGGGCGCATGTATTTCACGGCGGACGGCTCCGCTGCCACAGGGCTGATGAACATAGGCAACGCCCTGTATTATTTTGACGAGGACCATCAATTCGTGACGGGCCTGCATGCCATAGGGGCGGACGGCCGGATAGGCGAAGGCGGCGACATCTATTTCTTCAAACACAGCGGGGAGGCGCGGATCGGCTGGCACAAGCTTGACGACGGCAACTGGATGTATTTCGGGAGCGACGGGAAGGCCGTCACAGGCTGGGTCAGCTGGAGAAACAACTGGTACTACCTTGGCGACGACCACATCATGCGGCGCGGCCTCGTCGAGGTGGACGGCAACCAGTACTATCTCAACCCATATGTAGGCATCAGCGACGGCGCCATGCTGGAAGGGATGATCGTGGTAGGGGGCCAGGGCAGCCCTTCGCAGTTCATTATAGAACGGACCCAGGACTGACAGCCACAGGGCCGGCTGGCGCAGGATCGGCGGACGCAGGGCCGGCGGACGCAGGGCCGGCGATTGGCGGACGCAGGATTGGCGGGTGCAAGGCCGGTTGGCGCAGGATCGGCGGGTGCAAGGCAGGCAAGCGCAGGATCGGCGGGCCAGGATTTACGATCACAAGATTGTTGAGTTTTATCTTCGTTTTCTTCATTGTCATTCTTCCCCCGTAAATATATTATATTTTTATCAGCAAGATGAGGGCATCCATCAAGGCACCGCATATCTTGGCGGCCGCAGAAGGATTGGCATGCAATTTTATCCTTGTCAATTAACGGGATATTTGTCAATGAAAGGAGCACATTATGGACTTCACATTAAGCAAAGAGCATCGGGAGCTACAGGAAAAAGCCAAGGCGTTCACTGAAGAGGTTCTTTTCCCCTACGAAATGGAATGCGAGGAGAATGACGGCATTTCCCCGGAAACGCACGCGTTCATCACGCAGAAGGTCATGGATTGGGAGCTTAACGCCACAAACCACTCGAAGGAGCATGGCGGGCAGGGGATGACGCTGTTTGAGCAGATGCTGGTCAGCGAGCAGCTGGGCATGTCTACCGGCGCCATCTGGGACGCCGTCCCGCAGCCTTCGTATCCGATGAAGTTCGGCACGCAGAAGCAGATCGAGGAGTATCTTATCCCCTCTTGCCAGTGCAAGCGGCGCGACGCGTATGCGATCACGGAGGCCGACGCCGGCTCGGATCCGAGCCAGTGCCTCACCAGGGCCGACAAATGCGACGGCGGCTACAAGATCAATGGCGAAAAATGGTATGTGACGGTCGGCGATGTGGCGGATTTCATACTTGTCCACGCACATATCGACGGGGATCCGGAAAAGGCCACAGTGTTTTTCGTGGAGAAAAACCTTCCAGGCGTGAGCATCAAACGCACGCCGCAGTTCACCCACCACTTTGCTTTCAACCATCCGGAATTCACCTTTAAGGATGTCGTGGTGGACGAGACGAAAATTCTCGGCAAGATCGGCGAAGGGTACGACCTCACCAAGGACTGGTTTGTCGAGGCCAGGCTGGGGATCGCCGCGCGCTGCGTCGGCGGGGCCACGCGCGTCCTGAATGTCGCCAATGAGTTCGCGGCAGGGCGCATAATGTTCGGGCAGCCGATCAGGGATTTCCAGGCCATCGAGTTCATGATTGCGGATATGGCCATGGACATCATGGCGGCCAAGAGCCTGCTTTACCGTGTGTGCTGGGAGATTTCCGGCGACATGGACCGCAAACTGAAGCATGCGCGCGCATCGGCCGTGAAGCTCTATTGTTCGGAGATGGTCGGCCGTGTATGCGACAAGGGCGTACAGATCCTCGGCGGGCGCGGCTATATGAGGGAAAACCCCGTGGAGCGCCTGTGGCGCGATACGCGTGTAGACCGCATCTGGGAAGGCACCTCGGAGATACAGCGCATTGTCATAGGCGGGCAGATCAAAAAGCGCGGCCTGGAAATCTACACAGGCTGGTAAAAATAGGCTGGCGAGGGGCCCCATGGCCCAGCGGAGCCGCAGACTGGCAGGGGCCCACAGCCCAGCGAAGCTACAGGCTGGCAGGGGCCCACTGCCCTGCGGGGGCACAGGCTGGCAGGGGCCCACGCACCAGTGGGGCTACGGTCCAGCGGAGCTTCATGCACCAGTGGTGCCACAGGCTGGCAGGGGCCCACGCACCAGTAGGGCTACGGCCCAGCGGGGCCCAATGCACCAGCAGGGGCCCACGCACCAGTGGGGCCACAGCCCAGCAGCCCAAAATCACACAGTGACTGAACGGAGGACTCATATGTTACCCTTGACAGGAACCAGAATTCTCGACTTGACTACGCTTTCCGGATATTGCGGGATGGAACTGGCCGACTATGGGGCAGAGGTCATCAAAATCGAAACACCTGCCCTTGGGGATCCCCTTCGTGCCGCCGCGCCGCTCAAAAACGGCGCAAGCCCGCACCATGCCTTCCGTGATCGCGGCAAAAAGAGCGTCACATTGGATCTGTGGCATAAAGAAGGGCAGGAGCTATTCAAAAAACTCGTGGCTACGGCCGACGCCGTACTGGAGAACTACCCTCCCGGCACGTTGGAGTCCCTAGGCCTGGGATATGAAGAGATGTCCGCCATCAAACCGTCCATTGTCTACGGGCGCATTTCCGAATACGGGCCCGCCGACGCACAGGCAGGCCTGCCCCAGTCCGAGATAACGGCGCAGGCGAGAAGCGGCGTCATGCACGTGACGGGCTTCCCGGAAAACCCGCCTACCCGCATAGGTTTCGCCATTTCGGAGCGCTATACGGCCAGTTTCCTTTCGGTGGGCGTATGCGTGGCCATCTATCACGCGAGAAACACGGGGCAGGGGCAGGTGGTGGAGACATCACTCTGCGGCTCAGCGGTCGCCATATCCGAAGACAAGGTGATTTCGTACAGCGCCACCAAGGAAGACCCTATGCGCACAGGCAATGCACATCCACAGATAAACCCCTATGACATCCTTCGGTGCAAGAACGGCTTTGTCGCGCTGAGCATCGGATCGGATGATCATTGGGTGAAATTCTGCGACGCATTTGGCCGCCCGGAATGGAAGGCGGCAGAGAAATATTTTTCCAACGTGAAGAGGGGCCTGAATTATTTCGGGGATCTCAGAAACAAGCTGGAAGAATTGTTCGAAGGGTATACCATGCAGGAGATCGCGGCTGTCTGCGACAGCGTGCTTATCCCAGGCACCATGTGCGGCACGATGGAAGAGGCGCTGCAAGAGCCGCAGCTGCACCGCAGGAATATGATCGTCTCAGTGGATGACGCCACCCTAGGCCAGATCGAGATGCCCGGCCGGCCGGTGAAGTTCGCCGGCGTGGCGGAACCCCCGTTAAAACCCGCGCCTGGCACGGGGGAGCACAACGCTGAAATTTTTGGCGCCCTAGCTGCCGATCCCGCGAAACTGGAGAGCCTGCAGCGGGAAGGCGTTATATAAGGAGAGCGAGACATGTACAAGAGGCCCCTTGAAGGAGTGAAAATCCTTGATCTTTCCCAAGTCCTGTCCGCGCCGTTCTGCGGCATGCTGCTCGCGGACATGGGCGCACAGATCATAAAGGTGGAACGCCCGGGCGGCGGGGATATTTCCCGCGCATACGGCCCATACATAAACGATATAAGCCTTTATTTCTGCCAATACAATAGAGGCAAGAAGGGACTGGCCGTAGATATGCGTTCGGAAGCCGGCAAGCGCGTGATTATGGATCTCGTTGCAGGATCGGATATCGTGATCGAGAATTTCAAGAACGGCACTTTGGAGAAACTAGGGATAGGCTATGAGGAAATGCGCAAGGTAAATCCGAAATTGATATATGGATCCATTTCAGGTTTTGGCACCTATGGCCCATTATCCCATCTTCCGTGCATGGACATTATCGCGGCTGCCCGAAGCGGCCTGGTGAGCCAGACGGGGATAGATGTCCCGATCAAGCCCGGTTTTTCGATATGCGACACATGGGCCGGGCTGCATCTGGCGCGCGGCCTGTCCATGGCATTGCTTAACAGGCAGCGCACAGGGGAGGGGATGCGCGTAGACGTCGCTATGCTCGACTGCGCGTTCTACATGTGCGAAACGCCTGTTTTGGCGCATTCGATGACAGGGAACTTTGAAAAAAGGACAGGCAACCACGATCCTGCGTTTGCCCCCTGCGGCGAATTTGCAGCCAGCGACGGCAATGCGGTGATCGCGGTGACCAGAGAGGCGGAATGGCATGCGCTCTGCGAGGCATTGGGGCTATCCCGCCTAATCGACGATCCGCGGTTCCGCGACAATGAGTCGCGTCTTAGGGACAGGGACTCACTGACGGCTGAAATAGAGGGCGTGACTGCCTCTATGGGAAGGCATGAGATCGAAGAAAAACTGCGTGGCGCCGGTGTGCCTGCGGCCGCCGTCCAGACCATTGCCGAATTTATAAACGATCCTAGGACGCGGGAGCTGGATGTTGTGGCGGAAATCGATCAGCCTGGGGTGGGCGGCTATACCGCCGTGAACACGCCGATACGCTTCAGCAAGACCCCGGTCAACCCGTCCGCCGAAGCGCCGAGCTTCCCTGGCGCACACAGTGTGGAAGTCCTGGCAGGGCTAGGCTATAGCCGGGACAAAATCGACGAACTGCTCAAGGGCGGCGCGGTTCACCAATCCGCTTCTGAAAGGGTTTAATTGTGAAACTGATTTCTGTGGATACAGCAAAATGCACGAAATGCCATGCGTGTGCGGAGGTATGCCCTATGGGCGTCATTGGCATATCCGCCAGCGGGTTTCCGGAACCCAAGAGCTGCGCATACCGGCTTTGCATAAATTGTGGCTATTGTGTCGACATTTGCGTTTTTGACGCTTTTAGCCACAGGATCAGAAAACGCTCCTCGGATTCCGGGGCGGCGATGAAAAGATACGAAGTATTGCGTAGTAAGAAAAGAATGTGCCGTGAAGTGCAGGGAGGGAATAATGGAAAACGCTTTGAATAAAAAAAATCGAGGCGATATCGAGATCGGCCTTACGATAGTTAGCGTGCTTTTGCTTGTCGCATTCATAATCTTTATGGCCTTAAACCCGGAAACCACGGTCGAAAAGATCGATGGGTTCTTCTGGAATATGATCTCCGTGTTCGGCCCATTTTTTGAAATCTTCACATTCGCCACCTTTATTATCGCCATCTACCTCGGTTTCGGCAAGTACGGGAAGATAAGGCTCGGCGACTGCAAGCCAGAGTATTCGACGATCAGCTATATAACCATGATGATACTCGCCTCCCTCGCCTCGGCTGCCCTTTATTGGTCATTTACGGAATGGGCGTTCTACTATGAAGCGCCGGGGCTCGGCATGGAGGCCCACAGCCTCAGGGCGCTGGAATCGTCCATTTCATACCAGTTCTTCCACTGGGGGATGACGAATCAGGCCATGTACACGGTCATGGCCGTGGCGATCGCCTACGGCGTATACGTCAAAAAAGTCCCTTCATTCCAGACCAGCGCCGTATGCAGCGCCATGATGGGCGAAAAGGCCAAAGGCAAATCCGTCATCGGCAAAATCATCGATTTCTGCGTGATCTTCGGGATCCTGGGCGGGCTGAGCTCGACCCTGGGGCTGGCGGTGCCATTGGCGTCCAGCGGCCTGAACAAGCTGTTCGGGCTAGAGGCCACGCCGGTAGTGCAGATAGGCGTCATCGCGGTAATAGCTGTCGTATATACCTTTACGGCCTGCCTTGGGATAGACAGGGGCATGAAGGTGATCAGCAACGGGGCGGCCGCCCTCTGTGTCCTATTTCTCCTGTACGTCCTGCTTTCAGGGCCGACTGTGTTCATACTGAGGAATATCGTCAACTCATTTGGATATATGATCACGGATCTGCCTAGGATGAGCCTGTTCACGGATCCGATCGAGAATAGCGGGTTCGCGGAGGGCTGGACGATATATTTCCAGGCATTTTACCTCAACTATTTGGCGATGATGGGCATTTTCGTCGCCAAGGTCTCAAAGGGGAGGACCATACGGCAGGTTGCCATCGCGACTATTTTGGGGATTTCTGCGGGCGGCTGGTTCCTGTTCGGGGTCGACGGGAGTTTTTCAATAAAGGCATTCCTGGACGGCACTGACGTTGTGGGGCTGGTCAACAGCGGCGTGGGCGACGCTGCGGTCTACAGCATCCTGGAGATCCTGCCATTGGGCGCGACACTGCTGCCTGTAGTCGTGCTTATGCTGGTCGTCGGGTTCGTGGCGCCTTCCATGGACGCAGCGTCCCTGGCCCTAGCCGAGACGGTCACCAAACGCGGGGTGCCGAAGATGGCGATGAGGATTTTCTGGTGTGTGCTGCTTGCGGTCATCCCGATGTGCATCATCCTGTCCGGATCTGGGTTTGACGCCATCAAGAAACTGTCGATCATAATATCGGTCCCCTTCCTGGCCATCGTGATCGGCATGGAAATCGGCCTGTTCAAATGGCTCAATCACGACCGCCGTTCGGGGCTGCACGCAAGGATCATAGAGCGGCAGGAAAAGGAAGAGGCGGAAGAGTTCGTGAACGCCGGCCAGACAGAGGCGGACCTGCCGGCCTAATGCCGGAACAAACTGTCCTCCCGGCAAAAAATGTGGCTAATGGCCAATACTGCCCTCCGGCTAAAAACACCATTATATTAAGCCGGAGGGCAGCATAAGATTTGCGCGGCGATCTTAGCCGGGGGGCAGCATTAAAGCAGTATTAGCTAGAGACAGTATCGGAGCGGAAGAGTGCATAGCATGAAACAACAACGTTTTTTCTGGGTAGCAGTAATAATGATCAACTGCTTTTTCGCGGGGACAGGCCCGGCCGTCACACAAAAGGCCTTTGCGCTGCAATATTCGATCGAGTCCGTCCTATGCTCGCGGTTCTTGATTGCGGCATGCTGCATATGGCTTTATGTGCTGATCAGTGCGGCGGATGTGCGCGTGACGAAGCGGGAATTGCTGTACGCGCTTGGCATCGGGGTGTTCTTCACCGTAGGCGCTGTGTTTATGAATGAAAGCTATCGTTACCTTCCGGGCGCGATCTCGTCAATCCTGGTTTTTTTGTACATTGTGATCGTCAATGTCTTCGAAATCGTAAGGAAGACGGTCAGCAAGACGCCTATGCGGTATTTCTGCCTGGCGCTGTCTATGGCGGGCCTTGCGATGGTTGTCTGGAAGCCGGGCGAGGGGCTGCAGTTCAATGCGTTTGGCGTTTTGCTCGCCTTGGGCGCCGGGCTGATGTATGCCTTCCATGCCTTGGCAATGGGTTCGAAGGTCCTGGAGAATATCAGCGCGATCGCCATCACCGCCTATGCGGCGATCCCGACCGCCGTTTTTTCCCTGCTGCGCTGCCTTGCAGCCAATCAGCCCATTTTGCCCGCGGCCGTGCCTGCCCAATGGGTTTGCGTCCTGTTTTTGGGGATCGGCACCTCATTCGCCGGGCCGATCTGCTATTGCCTGGGCATAAAGCGCCTTGGGGTAAGCGACGCTAGCATAACCAATACGGGAGAGCCTGTCTTCGCGTATTTCGCCGGCATCGCCATCATGGGCGACATCATTTCCGCGAACGCGCTGTTCGGGGGCATACTGATCGTCTGCTCCATCCTGCTGCTCAATCTGATCGGGCGCGGCAGGCAGTGCGACACAGTCTGCGTGTGACAGGGCCTCGGCGAAATATTGGCAAAATGAAAACTTTAGCGCAGCTCCCAAGGCGGCTCAGCCGGCGAAATATTCGGCTCAGCCGGCGAAATATTCCGGTGAGTTGAAAAAGTAAGTGCGGCCCCTAAGCCGTGTTGGCGAAATATTCCGTGCCATTCCCGGAAATTCATCTTTACATTTGTGAGCCAGATAGTATAATATAGGTGATATATTTTTTACAGTGCAAAGCTTGTTTTCACACAGCGGCTGAATACGGTTCCCGACATGCCGATAGGGCGACAGCGCTGGCGGGCCCCAATCCGCCAGACGTCTGCTGGAAGGGGGGAAGGCTTATGCGACAGTGAGCGGAGGGCGGCCAGGCATCCATTGCATGACAGTGGGTGATAGCGGCTCTATGCCTGCGTACGGCAAAACAATATTCTGATATCTCAGATCATCTTTTTATGAAAGCCCCAATCTCAATGAAGGCTGGCCGGAAGCCGGCGCAGCCAAACCAGGAATCTAACATAGCAAGGCCAGGAATCTAACATAGCAAGACCAGGAATCTAACATAGCAAGATCAGAGATTCAGCGTAGCAAGGCCAGAAATCTAACATGGCAAGGCCAGGAATCTAACATAGCAAGACCAGGAATCTAACATGGCAAGACCAGGAATCTAACATAGCAAGATCAGAGATTCAGCGTAGCAAGGCCAGAAATCCAACATAACAACTAATTGGCAATTGCCATAAACAAAAAAAGAAGAAGGAGGCCATAAGATTATGTCAGCGAAGAGAAAGCTTCTGTCAATATTTCTCAGCGTGTTCATGGTTTTGAGCATGGCACCCACTGGCGGCGCTTTCGCCGTCAGCGACGACAATGGCGACGGCAACAGCTTTTCGGTAGTGATGAGCGACGCCAGCCATGGCACGAACCGATATTTGACGACCGCGAATTCCAACGCATTCAATGTCCTGATGTACAACAACATGTTCTCCAGCATATTCGGCGATCAGCATATGAGCGGCATCGAGCTGATCCTCCATGGGGACCGCATCGCCACCAACGGGGACATCCATTATCTGCCTACCCCGGAGCAGTGGGACGCCACCCCGGCGCCTACGCGCGGGGCCAAGAGATTTGACAGCGACACCAACACCATCACCGTCCCCATGACATTCGCCGGCAGCATTGACGGGACGCTCGGCTACGAATTGGTGGGCACCCCGGAGCCAGGGGGCATTGAGCTGTCGGTCCGCCTCACCACGGACATGCCGGCCGATCTGGTCGGCAAGGCCAGGTTCAACCTGGAGTTCGTCCCGTCAAAGTACAGGACGAAGAGCTTCATGGCAGACACCACGGGAGACGGCGCCTACGACGCCTTCGGGATATTCCCGCTCCATCCGCAGGATCCGCTGGTCAGCACTGAGCGGCCGAACCTGCCGACCCAGGCTGAATACGTGAAGCAGTGGAACGAGGACAGGGGCGATTCACAGCCCATCCCATTCGCTGCGGGCTACAAGTTCGGCTTCGCGCCGGAGGACGACCTGCATAGTATCAGCATTGTTTCGGACAGCGGGGAAATGGAGCTGTTCGACGGGCGCAACCGCTCACAGAACGGCTGGTTTGTGCTCAGCGGGCTGATCACGAGCGGCAAGGCCGGCGACACCATCATCAAATGGCACATCCGCCCCCAGGTCAAGGAGGGCTGGGTGAGCGATCCGCTTATTGCGTTCAACCAGGCGGGCTACCTGCCATTGCAGGAAAAACTCGCTGTGATCGAGCTTGACAAGTGGGACAATGACTATCCCAGCGAGGCGTCCCTGCTCCACGTGAACGCCGACGGCTCGAAGGACACGGTGTACACGGCGCCGATAGCCGACCCGCCTGTGCCCTGGCAGCGCTACAAATACGCGAAGTTCGACTTCACCAGCGTCACGGACGAAGGTATGTATGTCATCCGGTACGCAGGGAAGGAGACAGAGATATTCCCCATAGCCAAAACGGCATACGACAAATCATGGCAGAACTCGCTGAGCTTCATGGCAGTCCAGATGGATCACATCGAGGTGCGCGAGGGCTATCGCGTCTGGCACGCGGCCAGCCATATGGAGGACGCCAGCCTCGGCCCGCTCGGACAGTCATTGTTCGACGGCACCTCCAGCCCGGCCACGCTGCCCCAGGCCGTAGTGGACAGGGGCCTCAAGATCGGCGAGTTCCTCCCAGGGCTGAACCAGGGCGGATGGTATGACGCCGGCGACTTCGACATCATGTACGGCGAACAGGATGTGGCGGTGATAGACCTGCTTTACGCCGCCGAAGCCTTTGACAATATGGCCGGGTACGACACCCTTTCCGTCGAGTGGGACGAGACCACAGGCGGCCTGGCCGAGATGCATAAGCCGGATGGCGTGCCGGACATCGTCCAGCAGGTCAAGCACGGCGTGATGAACCTATTGGCGCAGTACGAGACATTCGGCGGCGTCAGCGGCCATCTGCAGGTGCCTAGGCTGCGCCAGTACACCCATCTGGGCGACGGCGCGGACGACACGGACGGGTTCCTGTACGATCCGAACCTGGACTACAACGACATCGTCGAACGGGACGGCAAGGTGTATTCCGGAAGGCCCGACGACAGGTGGGTCATGCTGGGCGGCAGGTTCCCAAGCACTGTGACGGGCAACCTGAGCACCTGCTTTGCCGGGGCCGCCTACCTCCTGCGCGACTATTACCCGGATTACGCACAGCGATGCATGGACGTCGCCCTGGACATCTGGGACAGGGAGAGGGCCGGCCAGCCGGCGAATACCGCTACCGAGTGGAACACGCTGATACAGCTCATCTTGGCTGCGGACAAGTTCGGCATGGACGACAGGCTCGATTATTTCAAGGATAGGCTCGCTTCGCTGGCGCCATCGACGCTGACTGCGGCGAATATGGCAGCCAGGTACAACGCTGTGTTCGTCATGGACATCATGGGCGACGAATACAGGGCTGCCGTGGAGAGCGCCGTCCGCGCCCACGCTGCCACGATCAACCCGAACACCCCCTTTGGCGTGCCATTGACAGGGAATGCGTTCTGGGGCAACTGCCTCCAGATCATGGAGCCGGGCCGCCGGGCAGCCATCATGTACCAGTACTTCCCGGACGTGGCGCCGCTGAAGGCCTGCATACTGAATTCGGCGAACTATATGCTGGGCATGCATCCCGTCAACAACACCTCGCTGGTAACGGGCATAGGGACGAAATCCTTCACCCATCCATACAACAGCAACCGTGCGGATGAAGGCTATATCCCAGGCTCGATCGCTCCGGGGCAGATCGTCGTGGCGCCGGATTTCGTAGAGTCGATGGACGACTTCACCTTCCTGTGGTTCGAAAACGAGGCCATCATCACCCATCCAGGCAAGTTCATGACCATAGGCCTGGCCTCCAGCCGGATCGCGGGCGACGACGAGCCTGCGCCAGCGCTTACAAAGGATTTCAGCAAGGATTACATGATGCAGGTGAAAAAAACCAGCGCGAATGACGGATATCTGGAAACACCTGGATTCAATGTCATGATGTACAGCACATTATTCAGCTCGGTGTTCGGCGATCAGCACTGCGCGGGCATCGAACTGATCCAGTCGGGCCGCCGCATAGCCACCAACGGCGACATCCACCTGCTGCCTACGCCGGAGCAATGGGACGCGACGCCGGCGCCTGTCAGAGGGGCGCGGGTCTTCGACGAGGAGAACGACACTATCACCGTCCCCATGAACTTCCCTGCGGAGACGACCGGCAACCCGTCAGTCGCCTATTCGCTGATCGCGCAGCCAGAGCCCGGCGGGGTCAAGCTGACGGTCAAGCTGGACAAGCCGCTGCCCGACGATATGCTGGGCAAGGCGGGATTCAACCTTGAGTTCATCCCCTCACAGTTCATCGGCAAGAGCTTCCAGGCGGACGGGGACGGAGACGGGCAGTATGACGCATTCGGCGTGTTCCCGCTCCTCCCGGAGGACGAGATGGAAGATGTGGCGCGCGCCAGGACTGCCGACCAGCTCTGGTACGTGAAGGAATGGAACGAGCAGAGGGGCGACGCCCAGCCGCTGCCCATAGCGGTGGGCAAGAAGATGACATTCGCCGCGGAGGATGACGAGAACCGCATCCGCATAGCATCCGACGTCGGCGACCTGGAGCTCTATGACGGGAGAAACAGGGCGCAGAACGGCTGGTTCGTGCTGCGTACGCTGATCCCGGAAGGTGCGTCCGAAATAGTCTGGCACATCAGCGCCGACGTGGAGGCTGATTGGACGAGGGCGCCAAACGTCACATACAACCAGGCCGGTTATGCGCCTGGATTCTCCAAAACTGCCGTCATCGAATTGGATCCGAGATACAGCGATACAGGCAGCGCCAGCCTGCTCCGCCTGAACGCTGACGGAACGTACAGCGAAGTGTTCCAGGGCCCCACGGAGAACCCCAGGACATGGCTTCGCTATAAGTATGTGGACTTCGATTTCTCCGCCGTGAACGCCCCAGGCATGTACGCCATCGAGTACGGCGGCGAGAAGACAGGCCTGTTCCCCATCTCGCAGGGCGTCTACGACGATACGTGGCAGGCGAGCCTGAGCGGCTTCATGGCCGCGCAGATGGATCACATGAAGGTGCGCGACGCCTACCGCATCTGGCACGGCGCGTCCCATATGGACGATGCGCTCATGGGCCCGTATGACACGGTTTGGTTCGACGGCTGGCAGATGGGCCCGGAAAGCGTCAACACCAGCCCATACGAACCGGGCGAGCACATCCCCGGCCTCGATGTAGGCGGATGGTATGATGCGGGGGACTTTGATATTCAAGTCGGGAGCAATCTCGCCGTGATCAACGATTTGGTCATCGCGGCTGAGGAATTCGGCATGGGCTACGACACGATGACCGTCGATTGGGATGCCAAGGATGTTGAGATGCACAGGCCTGACGGGGTTCCCGATCTGGTGCAGCAAGTCAAGCAGGGCATATTGCAGATCATCGCCCAGCTGGAGCAGGTAGGCTTCCTTGGGGATGTGCTTGAGGTGCCCACGCTGCGGCAGTACACGCATCTCGGCTCCGGATCGTCGGATACGGACGGCTATGTCTACGACGCGGCCCTTGGAGTCAATGAGAGGGACGGCCTGCGCTCTGGCGTCAAAGACGACAGGTATTTCATCAGCCGGAACGGGAAGACTGCGGCCATGCAGTTCAACGCCGCAACGGCATTGGCGGGCGCGTCCTATGCGCTGAAGGAGCATGACAGCTCCTTGGCCGCGAAGTGCCTGGCGCTGGCGGAAAAGATCTGGGACGAGGAATCCCATTCGACCGGCGGGATTGGCGCGCAGAACGAGTGGAACGCCGCGTTGCAGCTGCTGATCGCCACCGACGGGGGCGAGGCGTACAAGGAACGCGTCTTGCAGCTGTCCACTTCCGCCCTGTCCGCAGGGCAGATGGCCTCCAACGGATGGAAAGCAGTCCTGATCCTGCCATACATGGACGATGCGTTCAAAAGCCGCCTGGAAGCCGGCGTGAGGGCCTACCTGGCCACACTGGACGCGCAGCTTGCGTCTAACCCCTTCGGCGTGCCGTCTACATACGGCATGTGGGGCGGCAGCCAAGGCGTGGCCGATATGGGCGTGCGCATGTATTTCCTGTATAAGGCGTTCCCGGAGATCGTCGGCACGGATTACACGCTGCGCGCGACGGATTATATCCTGGGGACCCACCCGTACACGAACACCTCGTGGGTGTCGGGCGTGGGGACTAAGTCGACAGAGCTGGCATACGGGAGCAACCGCGCGGACAATTCCTACATAAACGGCGGCATGGTCCCCGGCTACGTCAATGTGGCCCCCGATTTCCCCGAAGCGCTTGACGATTTCCAATACCTGTGGTTCGAAAATGAATACACGATAGGCGCGACATCCAAGTGGATACTCCTGGGCAGCGCGGCCTCGGCCATCACGTCCGCGACGTACCCCGTGACTGTGGTCAGCGCGAATGCGGATGCAGCGGGCAGCGGCGACTACAAAATAGGCGACACGGTCAGCATCAGCGCTGGCACGGCATTGGGCGGCGAGCGGTTCGTGGGCTGGACGGCCAGCCCCGAAGTGGCCTTGGCCGATGCCTCCAGCGCGGACACGACATTTGTGATGCCGCAAGGCGCGGTGACAGTGACGGCGGCCTTCGAGTCCATCAAGCCGGGCGTGGATTTCCAGATCAACATGGCGCAGCGTATCTCGCTCAGGACGCGGGCGACCTATCGGCTCGAAGGGGTGACAGGGGGCATCCCATATGAATTCACCTCCAGCAATCCGGGCGTCGTGAGGGTTGACCAGACAGGCCTCGTCACGGCGGTCCGGGCAGGCACGGCAACGGTGAGCCTGAAGCTCACTGACGGCAGTGGGCGCACTGCCTCGGCCATGGTGGTCGTGACGCCATAACATCCGGCCTGCTGGCACGGACGGCGCACGAAAGCCAGGCCTGCCGGCACGGGCGGCGCACGAAAGCCAGGTCTGAATCAGGGCACGGCGGGAACCGATGCCCAAGGCCTGTGCAAGCGCCGCGCCGCCCGGGCCGGCATCAGGGCATGGCGGGACCGATGGAAATACGGGACCGATAGAGGACAGAAAACAGGCATGTAAAAAATAGAGTGCTATCAATGAATTGCGTAATGGATAAGGGGCGGCCCCAGGACAGACGGGGCCGCCCCTTTCTAGTTGACAATGGGGGCGGCAAAACGCGCGGCCCCATTGTCGCCTCAGACGTGCAGCCCCCATTGTCGCCCCGCGTCGCCGCGTGCCGCCCTGCGTCACTATGTGTCACCTCCGCCCGACCTCACTGCTGGAAACGCCTCACCGCGTGTCACCTCCGCCCGGCCTCACTGCTGGAAACGCCTCACCGCCAATGGGACTATGCCGTCCATTATCCGGGCGATGTTCTCCACAATGGTTGTGGCGGGCGTTTTCAGCCCGGAGTTGATCCAGTCCAGCAGCACCCCGGCAAAGGCGTAGCTGTAGAATTTGGCGACGAAGTCCTTGCTGCCCGGCGGGAGCGGCTGTGCGCCGGCGACTTCATCCACCACATCCGAAAGGAGGCCGTACAGCACCTCGTGCAAGAAGGCTTCCAGGTGTTCCCGCGCCACGGAACGGTAGGTGTTGATGCACAGCTCCCGGTTGTCCTGAATATATTTCAAGATAGTCAAGGCCCCCTGCTGCCACGTGTCGTAGGATTTATTGTCCCGGATGGAGTCCAGCGCCTCAGTGCGGTAAATCCACCCCAGAAGGTCGTAAATGTCCTGGAAATGGTAATAAAAGGTCTGGCGGTTGATTTCACAGGCTTCCACCAGTTCCTTCACAGTGATTTTGTCCAGCGGCTTTGTCCGCATTATGGATTTGAGCGTCCAGGCAATGGCCTGTTT
>JAIRSA010000222.1 GCA_031255695.1 Eubacteriales Family XIII. Incertae Sedis bacterium
TACTGCGGCGTTTTTTCGAAATCCCTCCAGAAATCCGGGTAGGATTTCTGGACGCTGCGCCAGCCTGTCAGCCGCACTGGGTTTTTGCAGCGGATCGCGGCCAGCGCCATTGCCATGGCGATCCTATGGTCGTTGTGCGCGTCCACGGTCGCGCCGCCTTTCAGTTCCGGCGCGCCGCGTATCGTCAGCGAGTCCGCCGCCTCGGAGATATCCGCCCCCAGCCGCGACAGCCCCTGGGCGAGCGCGGACAGCCGATCGCTCTCCTTCAGCCTCAGCCTCCCAGCGTTGACTATCCGGCTCTCGCCTTCGCAGAAGCAGCACAGGGCGGCCACCGGCGGCACCAGATCGGGGTTCTCCCTCGCGTCGAAGCTCGCGCCCTTCAGCCTGTCGGCGCGCGCCGACACCTGCCCGCCGCCCCATCTGATCTCGGCGCCCATCCCCTCCAATATCCGCAATATGGCGATGTCGCCCTGCCTGCTGCCTGCGCTCAGGCCTGCACAGGCCACGTCCCGCCCCAGCGCGGCGGCGGCCAGGAAGTAGGCCGCCTGCGAAAAATCCGCTTCCACAGTGTATTCCGACGGCGTATAGCGCTGCCCGCCCCTGACGCGGAACGAATCCCCCGCCGCCTCGCGGCTGACGCCGGACACATCACCCGCCGCCTCGCGGCCGACGCCGGACGTAGCACCCGCCGCCTCGCAGCTGACGCCGAACGCGGCCATCACATCCATGGTCATTTCTGCGTATTGGCGGGATTCAAGCGGGGATTCGAGGCGGATTTCGCTGTCCTCCGCCGCCAGCGGCAATGCGAGCAGCAGCCCGGAGACGAACTGCGAGCTGACATCCCCTGGCAGTGTGTAGATGCCCCCGCGAAGCGGGCCGCCGACTTTTATGCCGTCCGGCGAATGCTGGAATGCCACGCCGGCGCGCCTGAAGGCCGAGGCGTAGGCGCCCATCGGCCGCTCCAGCAGCCGCCCCTTGCCTTCGAATATGGCTCCCTGCCCGGACATTGCCGCTACCGGTATAAGGAAACGCAGCGTCGACCCGGATTCCTTGCAGTCTATGGCGCCGGACCGCCTCTCGCCGCCGCCGTCGATGCAGAGCGTCCGGCCATCCAGGCGCCAGTTTGCGCCCAATGCGCGTACGCCGCCCAATGTGGCCTCTATGTCCTCCGAGATGGTGACATTGTGTATGAGGCTTCTGCCCTCTGCCAGAGCCGCGCAGATCACCGCCCTGTGCAGCAGGCTTTTCGATGCGGGCGGCCACACTATCCCTTCCGGGAAGCGCCTGATCACCCGCTCATCTGTGCTTGCCATGCCATTCCCTCCGATTACGGCCGTCACGCGCGCGCCTTGCACGTCCGCTCCAGCTCCTCATACTCCATGCCGTGCACGAAGGCTTCGCCTATCCTGCCGAGCATGACCAGCCTCATGGCGCCGCCCCTGTTTTTCTTGTCGAGCGCCATCTGCGGCAGGATTTCTTCTATTAAATAGGGGCTCTCCGTATCCAGCCCCTGCAATGCAAGGGCCTCCCTGAGCTTTGTGGCCGTGCCGTACTCGGTTAGCCCAAGCTTTTCCCCTGTCTCCGCCGCAATGCACATGCCCATGGCGACCGCTTCGCCATGATTATGGCTGCTGTAGCCCCCCAGCTTTTCGATTGCATGCCCGAAGGAATGCCCGAAATTCAGCAGCATCCTCTCGCCCGTGTCGAACTCGTCCTTCCCCACGATCTCAGCCTTTATCCGGCAGCACTCCCAGATCATGCCGGCCGCGCCCGCCTTGCCGCCCCGCCCGAAGGCTCCCGCGCTGGCGAGCAGCTTCTCCGAGCGTATTGCGCCGTACTTTATCACTTCTGCCATGCCGCAGCGGAATTCGCGTGGCGGCAGGCTTTTGAGCAGGCCCGGGTCGGCGATCACCAGCGCGGGCTGCCAGAAAACCCCCGCGAGGTTTTTCCCTTCATTTATGTTGATAGCGGTTTTCCCGCCGACGCTCGAATCCACCTGGGCCAGCAGTGTGGTGGGCATCTGGATGTATTTCACGCCCCGCATCCATGTCGCTGCGGCAAAACCGGCAAGATCGCCGACAACGCCGCCGCCGAAGGCCACAACAAGCCCGCCCCTCTTCAGCCTCATCCGGGCGAACGCGCTGTAGAGCTGTTCCAGGCCGGCGAGCGATTTGGCGCCTTCGCCGGGCTCAAGCATGGCCAGGCCGAAATCGAGGCCGGCCTTGCCCATAGCGGCCGAAAGCCTATCGCCATACCGCCCCCACACATTTGAGTCTGTCACCACTGCAAGCCCGTCGCCCGGCTGCCCCCATTCTGCAGCAAGTGCGCCGGCCTCATCCAGCAGCCCGTCGCAGATCAGAACGGAGTACGCGCCCCCGCCGGCCGCCACACGCACCTCCGCCAAGCCTGCGGCGTCCGCCCCCGCGCTGCCGCCCGCAGCACCCGCGCCATCAGAGCCGCCCGCCCCGTGGCCGCTTGCCACACCTGTTTGACCGCCGGCGCCATCGGGGCCACCGCCCGCAGCACCCGCGCCGCCCACGCCGCCGCCATCGGAACCGCCACCCACAGCGCCCGCGCCTGTCAAATTTTCCATATCTGGATACAACACTTCTGCCTCCTTTGGCAATGCCTTATTACAGGGAATAAAAAACGAGGCTTCATGAACGTCATGTACACGAAGCCTCGTTGGCCGTCATCTCTGTATATCTTATCGGGATTGTGTTTTTCAGGCGCGTCTGCCCTGTACATGACAAGTTTTCAGTTTTACACAGCAAAGCCAGCCAAAACGGAAAGCGTTCTGGCCGAACGTAAAGCTAAAAGTGCGCGCTGCTGATGTAACTGAATTTTTCGCCATCTGTATGGACCGCCTTTACCAAAGCCCCGCCCCCGCGCAGCGGAGGGCGTCAAACATATAATAGCCGCTTTTCGGCTATTATATCATATAAATTATCATTTGCAAACATAAAATTGAAAATTCTTGTATAAAACCGTCAAAACCGCGCTGC
>JAIRSA010000051.1 GCA_031255695.1 Eubacteriales Family XIII. Incertae Sedis bacterium
GCCCCGTACGCGCAGATCGACGATGGCCTGCTGGACGTGCTCCTTTTCAAGGAAATGCCTATTATGGAAATAGCGCCCCTGCTGATAAGCGTGCTCGGCGGCAACCATCCGGAGAACAAGAATGTGATCTCCTTCCAGACGCGCAGCCTCAGCGTCGAGGCCGAAGAGCCGATCGTCACGGACATGGACGGCGAGACAGGCGAGGGGCTTCCGTTGGAAATCTCGGTAATGCCGGCGTGCATAAACGTGAATACCCAACAGGCGCAGACGGCCGATCCGGGCCTGTAATGCAGGGATATTGAAGGTGGGCGCGGGGGGCTTTCGAATGGCGCCTTCCATCCGTTTTGCTGCACAAAACGGGGATAGGTGCGCAACAGGGATAGGTGCGCAATAGAAGGAGTATATAAAAGGAGTATATAATAATATGAAGCGAAAGGGATTGCCGGAGATCCGGGTTACAGACGACTATGATGCCCTGGTGGGCTTTTTTATAGAAAACGGCCTAGAGTTCTCTGTGAACGACGAGGTGCCGCAGGATCTGATCAAGTGCTGGGACGCGCATATGGACGGCGCCAGCCTGGACGGGGCGCCAGGCCCGGCGGGTCCTGTGGCGCCGCAGGGCGAAGCGGCCGGCGGGCTGCTTGTGGGCGGCTGCGTCCTCGCCCTGCGCGAGGGGGAGTACATAATCGACGGGATTGCGGTGGACGCCAGACTGCGCCATATGGGCCTAGGCGAAAGCCTGCTCGGCGCCGCATTGCAGGAGATCAGGGATCTCGGCGGCAAAAGGCTCTTCCTAGTCGCCCGCGCTCCGGATTTCTTCCGGAAACAAGGCTTTGCCACAGTCGGCCGCGACGCCGCCCCGAATTTCTTCGAATGCTTCAGCTGCCCCCAGTACAACCTGTCTTGCTTCCCCGAAGTGATGCGCCTGGATATTAAGATCTGACACGCAAGGCGTCAATGCCTGATGCGCCCAGGTATGGGCATTGCGGGCTGGCGCCAAGGCGTCAATGCCTGATGCGCCCGGACAATGAGTATGACGCGCCCGGACATTAAGGCCTGGCGTGCCTTGGCATTCACATTTTCTTGAACTTTACCAAAATCACTTTAAAATTGTAAATTTGATGAATAAGCTAATAAAACTTGATTTTGTTAAACTTATGGGTTATAATGTGGAATATGGACCAAAAGATTCGCTGCGGATTTGAGAAGTGATTAAAGCGTTATTCTGATTGGACGCTGACAAGAGTCAGCGTCCGGCCTGTTCCCAAAGCTATGAAAAGCATCAAAGTGCCTATGGCTGAAGCTGATCGTATTAGGGATATTAGAGCGGGGTATTTCAGCAAATCGCCAGGAGGTTGACAGAGTTGACAGAAATGAAACGAATATTGGTAGTGGACGACAACATATCGAATCTGAAGCAGATAGGGGCGCTGCTTGCGAAAGATTACAAGGTCTCCTTGGCGACTTCGGAGGAGCAGGCCATTTCCATGAGCATGAGGAAAAAGCCGGATCTTATCCTGCTGGATCTGGACATGCATGGGGCGGGCGGGCTTGACGCCATGGCGGCGCTGAAGCTCAACCCGCTGATGCGCCGCATTCCTGTCATTTTCATGGTAGATGGCGGGGCGGCCGGGGACGAGGCCAGGCTCAGGACGGCGGGGGCTGCGGATTTGGTGGCCAGGCCGGTGGAGCCTGAGACATTCAGGCATAAAATCGAGCTGAATATCCGGTGCGCCTGCTTCAAGGCAACGCTTGAAGACGAGCCGGCATACCTGTACGACGGCAATGCCATCTCGCTTGCGGAGCGCATAGAAGGGCGCGACGCCAATACGGAGGGGCATGCGGCGCGGACGGGCAAATACGTCGGCATGCTCGGCAGGAAGCTGATCGAAAGCGGCGTTTTCGAAGGCGGCCTCACCGACGCGGACGTAGAGATGATAGAGCGCGCGGCGCCATTGCATGACATCGGCAAGATCGCGATCAGCGATGGCATATTGCTCAAGCCGGGCAAGCTGAACTGCAAAGAATTCGCGCTTATGAAGAGGCACGCCGCCATCGGCGCCGAGGTCCTCGGCAATATGTACGCGCAGGCGCCGGCCCAGCACTATCTGCAGTTCGCGAGGATCATAGCCGGATCGCACCACGAGCGCTACGACGGGAATGGCTATCCGTGCGGGCTGGTGGGCGACAACATACCCATCTGCGGCCGCATCATGGCGGTGGCGGATGTCTACGACTCCTTGATCGGCAACAGGGTCTACAAAAAAGGCGTAGACCATGCGGAGGCCTGCGAGATCATTGTGGGCGAAAAGGGCAGGCAGTTCGATCCCCACGTGGTCGACGCCTTCATTTCTATAAAGGATTTTATGGGCGAGATATCATCGTCAACAAATGTGACAGCGGCTGCGGCGCGTTTCGCCGCCCTGTGACAATAGGGGCGGCTGCCGCACAGGCTGAGGGGATGGCGCAGGCAGCGCGGTTTTGACGGTTTTATACAAGAATTTTCAATTTTATGTTTGCAAATGATAATTTATATGATATAATAGCCGAAAAGCGGCTATTATATGTTTGACGCCCTCCGCTGCGCGG
>JAIRSA010000111.1 GCA_031255695.1 Eubacteriales Family XIII. Incertae Sedis bacterium
CCAGCATGCCGAAGGCCGCGCCCGCGCAGCCGCTCAGCACAGAGAAGCCGCGTAGGCCGCCGCCGATGCCGCGGCCCGTGTATTTGACATAGGCCTCCTTCTTCGTCCATATCTCGAAAAAGCGGCTTAGGGCCTCTTCCGGCCGGCCGCCGCCCTCTACATACCCACATTCGTCCTGCGCGAAAAAGCGCCTCGCGATGCCCAGCCAATCAAAACCTGCCCGCTCTGCGCGCTGCCTGGTATCTTCGATGTCTAGGCCCACTTCGAAGCCGCACATGAGGCAGGCCCAGAGCCCGCCCGAATGCGATACAGAGAATTTTATATGGGGGAACTGGGCAAAGAAGGGTTTCCCGTATTGCCCGAACGCTATTTCGGGGCAGCCGGGCGCATCCGGCGCTGGCGTGCCGTCCCGGCCGGGCGCATCTGGCGCCGGTGCCGGCGTGCCGGCCTGGCCGGGCGCATCCGGCGCTGGCGCCGGCACGATGCCGGCCGCGGCGGCGTAGCTGCGGAACGCCGCCCCCAGCAGGCTGCGGCTGTCCATGCCCTTGCCGAACTCACATACATATACGCGCATATCCATAATAGCCCCCATCCCTGCCCGCGTTATGGCCCAGACGGCAGCGCGGGCGCGGCCGCCGTCCGCGTGCGCGTGGGCTGCACCTTGTGCGTTAGCTGCGCCAGGGCCGGCGAGGTTGTCGCATACTACATTGCGCCCCGTCCGCGTGCGCGTGGGCTGCACCCCCGCCTGTCTAGGCTCAAGCGCCAGGATCGCGCCTGCGGCCGCCATCCATCTCGCCCAGCCTGCGGCCGCCCTGTATCAGTCCAGCCCGCCGGCCCCTTCGGGCGCATCGCCCTGCACAGGCTCCGCGCCGGCCGGCCTCGAAGTGACATGCTTTTTGAACTTCAGCGGGCTCAATCCCGTTTCCTTCTTGAATATCCTGCAAAAATACGCGCTGTCGCGGAAGCCTAGGTTCTTCGCGATCTGCCCTATGGAAAGATCCGTATTCGCCAAAAGCCGGCGCGCCTCGTCTATTATCGTGGCCCTTATCATCTCGCCCGGCGTCTTGCCCGTGTTCTTCCTCACCTGCTCGTTGAGATAGCCCATCGAAATCTTCATCGTTTCGGCGTAATGGCGCACTGGCACCACCTCCCCGCCGTTCTTTATGATCAGCTGCTGGAACTCCTCATACAGCTTCGAATAATTCTTCGGCCCGGCGTCGCCGCGCATCTCGCTGCGGAAAAGGTTTATGACAAGCGCGTTCAGGCTCGCCCTCACCATCTCCTGCCATTCGTCCCTTTTCCCCTCGAACTCCTCCGTTATGATGCCTATGAGCCTCCTGATGTCGGGCATGCCCACATCCTCGGCCCTGATCCCCTTGCCGGAAAGCTGGCGGATCATGTTCAGCGTGCGCAGCGCGTTGACCATGAAATCCTGCCCATAGAAAAACTGTTCGCCAAAGCGCATGACGACGCCCGATATCTCGGAAACCCGCTCCCAGTGATGCAGCTGGTTAGGGCTTATCACGAACAGCCCCTCGCCGAAGTCATCGTATGGCGTGACATCAAGCATATGCCTGCCCCTCATTTTTTCCACATAGATAATCTGGTAAAACGGGTGCCTGTGCGGCCTCCCGTCGCAGGCTTCCGTCAATGACAATGGGATCAGGTCAAACTCATCCACATCGACATCCCTCTCATAATGTTCTTTCACAGCCAAATTCGTTTTCATAAAAACTGCCTCTCCTTTTTTGACTTCGCAGGGCAATGCGCATGGATGCGCCGGCGCGAAATCGCCATACCCTTTTCTTACGCGGCCCTCTACTCGACTGTAACAAGCCATCGCGCCAAGCAAAATCGTCGTTATATCGAAATTATTACGCAATTCAATATATTGTACTCAATTATAAAAATACTATCACTCAATTCTTGACTTTTACGGGCTTTGGGGTAATAATATATATTAGGACTTAAACAATAATATATAACATCCATGTATGGTCTTGCAACTTGTTTCGCAATTAATTGCCGTTTTTTTTTCGGCCGGTACATAATGCCGCCCGCCGGGCTATACTGCTCTCCGGCTAAAACGCGGCAAATACGCGCGGTGGCCTTGGGGTCCAGCAATGTAATTATGGGGGAAATGGACATGGGCATAATAGGAGCCTTCATCTTGCCACACCCGCCCCTGATCATCCCTGATGTGGGCAATGGCCAGGAGCGGCTTATCCAGAGCACTATAGATTCGTTCGTGCATGCTGCGGAACGCATACGCAGCCTCGCGCCCGACACCATCGTCGTGATCACCCCGCATAACGTACTGTACTCGGATTATTTCCATATATCCCCTGGACAGCAGGCCCAGGGCGATTTCAGGCGTTTCGGCGCAGGTGGCGTCAAGGTTTCGGCGGACTACGACCCTGTATTTGTCGCGGCGCTTGCCGACAATGCGGCCAAGGAGGGGCTTTCCGCCGGCTCGCTCGGCGAGAAGGACAGCTGCCTGGACCACGGCGCCATGATCCCGCTCTTCTTCGTAAACAGGCTTTACGCCGACTACAAACTCGTGCGGGTCTGCCCTTCGTGCCTGCCATATGCCGACCATTACCGGCTCGGCATGTGCATCGACAGGACATGCCGCGACCTCGGCAGGCGGGCCGTGATCATCGCCAGCGGCGACCTCTCCCACAAGCTGAAGCATGACGGCCCCTATGGCTTCGCGCCGGAGGGCCCTGAATTCGACAGGCGCGTGACCTCCGTGATGGAGAGCGGGGACTTCCTGGAATTCATGTCCATAGAGCCGTCTTTGGCGGGCAAGGCCGCCGAATGCGGGCTGCGCCCGTTCATAATCATGGCCGGGGCGCTCGACGCGAGGGCCGTGGAGCCCAGGCTGCTTTCCTACGAAGGGCCTTTCGGCGTCGGATATGCCGCCGCCTCGTTCATGCCAGGCGACGACGACAGCTCGCGCAGATATCTGGAACGCTATTTCATTAACGAGAAAATAAAACTACAGAATATAAAAGACAATGAGGACGAGTACGCGCGGCTTGCCCGCTATGCGCTGGAAACCTGGATGCTGACCCGGAAACGCCCGGCGCTGCCTCAGATATTGCCTAAAGAGATGCTGGAGACGCGCGCTGGCGTCTTTGTCTCGCTGAAGAAACACGGCGAGCTGCGCGGATGCATAGGGACGGTCTTGCCCTCCACAGGCAATGTCGCCGAAGAGATAATGCACAACACGCTTGACGCCGCCCTGAGCGACTCGCGTTTCGAGCCTGTTTCCAAGACCGAGATGGGCGATCTGATCTACAGTGTGTATGTCCTCTCGCCCCCGGAAGCGGTCGATTCCGTCCATGACCTGGATCCGCAGCGTTACGGGGTGATCGTCACGCATGATTCGAAACGTGGGCTGCTGCTGCCTGGCATAGACGGCATATTCTCCCGCGAGCAGCAGCTGTCGATCGCGCTCGAAAAGGCCGGGATAGACCCCGACGCGAACTACCGTATCGAGCGTTTCGAGACCTCCCGCCATATATAGCGCCGCCCTGCGGCGCGCCAGCCTAGGCGCTGCCGGCCTCTTCCGTCTCCTTGATCTTCTCCTTTGCCTGATCCAGGCGCCCTTCCGCCTGCCGCTTTATTACAGGGGAGCCTTCCTTGTTGGTGAAGGCCGCATAAAAGAATCGGCGGGCCTCTTCATACTCGCCCAGCTGATAGTGCAGTTCCCCTATGACATAGCACAGCTGCTGCAGGTTCTTCCCGCCTATGTCGAAATGCGAATATGAGTACAGATATTCGTCAAGCGATTGCCTCAGCGCGTATGTCTGCATACGCTCGTCGCTGCAGTCGTCATATATGCGGCTCAGGTTCCGCCACAGCCTTGCGGTTATCCTCTGGTGTTCATAAAAACAGACCGGTGCGCTCAGGATGGCAAGGTAATACCCGGCGAACACCGTGAACGTGTCGCGGGCCGCGCCCTCCTTTATCTCCAGGACGCCGCGGTGCGGCGCCATCACGTCGCCAAGCGCGTCCACCATCCGTTTTGTGACCTCTATGTCTTTGAACAGGTCAGATATGGCGCTGTAAAGGCACGAGGGGCACGTGACCACCTCGTAGTACATGGGCTCGACATCCCTGTAGCGTATGCGCATGTCGTCATCCTTTGACTCCTGCACGAGCTTTGACTCAAGCACGCTGATGTTCTTGAACGGGGCGCCGCACATGGGGCATTTGACCACATCCGCGAACAGATAGTCAGAAGCGCTGTTGTCGATCGGCAGTATGTAGTTGCCGTGCTCTTCCGGGAAAATGGGGCTATCGCCCGACAGGACCAGCCCAGACAGGGAATTTTCCTTTTTTGTCTCCGCATGGAGGGTACGGTACGACGACGCGACAGAGTCCAGCTTCTGGCACAGCCCTTTGCACAGCATGAATGTTATCTCTGGCTGGGTCACAAACAGCTCGTGCGAGTTCGCGCGCGTGACCTCCAGCACGACGGTATCCGTAAGCGCTACGATGGCCACATCCCTATTCTGGCCGAGGAAGAGGCACATCTCGCCAAAAAATCCCCCCGCTTCATACCGCATCGTCTGTGTCTCGTGCAGCATCTGATAGTTTTTGAAAGCGCCGACGCTCCCCTGAAGCACTATATACATGGCCTCGTTCGACGCATCGCCCTCGTTCGCGATCACCTGTCCCTGCAAATACCTTTTGATACCCGATAATTTCATTAAGGTATTGATTTCCATTAATCCTATTTATTACCTCCCTTTAGGTTCCTGGCGGCCTTGCCCCTTTCGCCCTGAACAGCAGCCGCCAGCTGCCAAGGGCCGTCCCCATTCCGTGCCTGCCTTCCCAGGCCGCATCCGGCCTTAGTGCCGTGCCGCCCAGGCGCGTAGGCCCGCGCGTGCGCGTCCACCCTGGCGCCACGAACAGCAGCCGCCAGCTGCCACGGGCCGTCGCCCGGCTGGATCGCCAGCTGCCACGGGCCCTAGCCCGGGCCGGGCCGCCTAGGCGGGCTTCCCCGCCCAGGCGATGCCTATGGCACAGACTGCCCCGTATGGGCTACTTGTGCGCGAAGCCCTGCGACAGGTCAGCCTCTTCCGGCTTTACGACCTTCGTCTTCTTCACAATCTTGTAGATCAGATATATTGCCACGAACAGGATGGCACCCACGTAGGCGACCATGAAGCCCATGAACGTGAAATCCTTGTTAACGTAGAACTGCCCCACGACCACGACTATGCACAGCAGCATTGCCAGGATCGGCCCGAAGGGGAAGAACATGGCCTTGTATTTCAGTTCATTCAGGCTATGCCCCTGGGCCAGGAAGGCCTGCCTGAACTTGTAGTGGCTGAGCGCTATCCCCAGCCAGGCTATGAAGCCGGCCACGCCGGAAGCGTTCACGAGCCAGAGGTACACAGTGCCTACCCCGGCGAAAGAGCCGAGGAAGACCAGCATGCCTATGGCAGTGGTCAGGCAGAGGGCCAGCACAGGCACGCCCCGCTTGTTGACCTTCTTGAACACGGCAGGCGCCTTGCCCTCCATGGCCAGCGAGTACAGCATGCGCGTCGAAGCGTACATGCCTGAATTCGCGCATGAAAGTATGGACGTGAGTATTACCGCGTTCATCACCGATGCGGCGAAGGCTATGCCGGCGCGCTCGAAAATCAGCGTGAACGGGCTCAATGCGACATTCTCCGCACCCGTGTGCAGAAGGCTCGGATGGTTGTACGGAAGCAGGAAGCCGATTATGATGATGCTGCCTATGTAGAACAGCATGATACGGACGAACACTGTCCTGATCGCCCTCGGTATGCTCTTCTCCGGATGCTCCACCTCGCCGGCGGCCACGCCGATGAGCTCGGTCCCCTGGAACGAGAACCCTGCAATCATGAAAATACTTATTATGGCGGCAAATCCTCCTGGGAACGGCGCGTCGCCTATCGTCCAGTTGGTGAATCCTGGCGCTTCCCCTCCCATTATGCCGCATATCATCAATATGCCAAGGATTAGGAATACGACAATAGTGACAACTTTTATGCCAGCGAACCAGAACTCGCTCTCGCCGTAAGCGCCTACCGAGAAATAGTTGAGCAGGAACAGCACGAGCAGGAAGCCCCCGCTCCACAGAAGCTGTTCAGCCATCGACATGTTGGGCCGCCAGAAGCCTATGACCAGCACGCCGGCCTCAAGCTCGGCAGCTACCGTGATGGCCCAATTGTACCAATAATTCCAGCCCAGCGCAAAACCAAGCGCGGGATCCACGAATTTCGTGGCGTATGTCTGGAACGAACCTGTGACGGGCATGTACGTGGACATTTCCCCCAAGCTCGTCATAAGGAAAAAAACCATAATGCCGATGACGCCGTAAGCCAAAAGCGCGCCGCCCGGACCGGCTTCGTGCAGCGATCCGCCGACAGCCACAAACAGGCCCGTCCCTATGGCGCCGCCAATGGCAATCATATTGACGTGCCGGACCTTTAGCCCTCGCTTAAGACTGTTATTTTCTTCCGAACTAGCTTTCATAATAAATCTACCTCCTTCTTCATACGCCCCATTTTCAGCTGATTCCGCAGCCGCCGCACTGTCCCGGCCAGGCACGCCGCCTCTGCGGCAGCTTCGCCGCATCCGCAGCAGCTTCGCCGCATCCGCAGCAGCCATGCCGCGCCGCGGCAGCTTCGCCGCATCCGCAGCAGCCATGCCGCATCTGCGGCAGCTTCGCCGCATCCGCAGCAGCCAAGCCGCACCTGCGGCAGCTTCGCCGCACCCGCAGCAGCCATGCCGCGCCGCCGCCTTGCCAAATGGCAATATCGAAGGCCGCAGCAGGCCACAGCAAAAATGTTGCTAACTGATCGATTGGCATTTACGCAACAATCATGCCATCCGTGCATCAAATCGTGGGGGGGTAAGGGGAGATAGCCGCGCAGGGCGGCGAATGGCGTTTCGCCCTGCCAGCACAGGCGGCGCATAGGCTTGTACAAAAAGCGTGTGGGCCTGTACAAAAATCGCGCAACCTCGTGCAGTCTAGTGATTCGTTTTGGGGTCTCGGCGAACCGTTTATGGTTCGCGCAATGGAACAATACGTCCCGGATCAAGCATATTCAGAAGCCATGCAGCCGTGCACCCGTGCGCCTATGCGGCGCTGCGGCCATACGGCCATGTGGGATGGCAGACATGCGGCCCTGCGGCCACACAGCCCTGCGGCCATGCGCCCACACAACCCTGCGGCCCTGCGGCCATGCGCCCACACAACCCTGCGGTCCTGCAGCCACGCGCCCACACAGCCCTACAGCCGTGCGGCATAGCATGCGGGCAGCGTCAGTCGCCCTTTGCCGTCCCGATATTGTATTTCTGCTTCTTCCTGATCAGCTGCGACTGGCTTATGCCCAGATGCGCCGCAGCCTTCCTCGTATTCTTCCACCTGTTGAGCGCATCCTCTATGAATTTGCGCTCATAGTCCATCATCAGGTATTCCAGGCCGTATTGGCCTTCCTCATCCTCCATTTTGCCCGTCGGGCGGCTTGCGCCGTGCGGGCTTTGGCTTAGAGCCCTGTAGACATCCTCTTCCCCAATCCTGTCCCCTCTGCTGCTTACCACAATCCTGTGTACCGTATTTTCGAGTTCCCTTACATTGCCGGGCCATTCATATGCCAGCATGGCGTCGAATGCCCTGTGGTCAAAACTCTTGGCAATATCATAGCTCTCGTTGTAGCTGGCCAGGAAATGCTCCGCGAGGCACGTCACGTCCTCCGGGCGCTCCCTGAGCGGCGGTATGTTTATCTCGCATATGTTCAGGCGGTAATAGAGATCCTCCCTGAACTTGCCCTCCCGCACCAGCTCCTTGAGGCTGATGTTGCTTGCAGACACGATGCGCACGTTCACGTCGATCTGCTTCATGCCGCCGATCCTGAAAAACTGGTTCTCCTGCAGCACACGGAGCAGCTTCACCTGTATGGTCGCAGGGAGCAGCCCCACCTCGTCCAGAAACAGTATGCCGTTGTTCGCAAGCTCGAAATAGCCCGGCTTGCCGTTCGACGCCGCCCCGGTGAAAGCGCCCGCCTCGTATCCGAAGAACTCGGATTCGGCAAGCGTCTCAGGGATCGCCGCGCAGTTTATCCTTACGCATGCGTTCAGCTTCCTGTTGCTGTTGTTGTGTATGATGCTCAGCACCTTCTCCTTGCCTACCCCCGTTTCGCCAAGGATCACCACATTGCAGTCATACTTCGCCACATTCAGCGCTTCGTCCTTGACATTGCGCATCTTGTCGCTCGCGAATACGAAATCGCCCAGCCTACCCTCCTCTGGCGATTCATGGCGCGGCTTGCCGCCAGGCAGGCCCCGCCTCACATCTTTGTACTTGGCGTATAGCTTGTGCAGCCTGTCAAGCTCGCCCTTTGTCTCTCTCACCAGGTTTATCGTGAACTTTTCGTAATCGTCTGTATATGAATCAAGGGCAAGCGTGTTGATCTCCTTGCCGAGCGATTCGGCGAAGAGCAGCGCAAGCCCATGGTTGTTTATGAAGCTGGTGAACACGACCGCGCCGTTTTTCTCCGTAAGCAGGACGCTCACGGCCTCCGCGCCCATCAAGTCGGCGCAGTTGACGCTTATGTCGAACAGCCTCTTCTCTTTTTCGTTTATTGTCTTGAAGCTTTTCAGCGGGGCCAATATGTCGATGATATAGACCTCGTCGACGAAGCCCGAAAGCGTAGACCGTATCTCGGCCTCGGATATGCGCTCCATGCTCTTCTGGTCAAGCGCCGCGACAATGCGGCAGCCGCTGCCGGCCGCCTTCCTGAACACTGCCGCGTAGAGCGTCGCCGACAGCAGATCGCTTGATAGTATGAGGAAACGCCCGGCCTCCGTCTCGGATGCAATCTGGAATATGCGGTGCAGGGAGCAGGCCTCCTCGAAAGCGGCCATGGTGTAGCACACCGGGAGTTCGGGCGGCAGATGGATCAGCGGATAGGTGCTCGCCAGTATGGCGTGGCCCTCGACGCTTATCTGCCCATAGTTGAAGTCAATGGAGTCTATCCTGTTGAGCCGGATGGGTATGGCGGTCAGTGAGGTTATGCAGATCACTTTGTCGCCAGGCCTGTATAGCCCCTTTTTCCTGTAGGACCCGCCAGCTTCATCGACAATGCCATAAAAAATCCCCCCGCTCCCAGTGGCGGGGTTATGCAGCTTGCCTCTCCTTTTGACAATATCAAAAATCTTGGCCTTGATTTTCTGCTCTTCGTATCCACACTCAGAGCAAAGCTGCCTGAAACTGGCCTGCTCGATCTTTATGATCTTGACCTTGACCCGCAGTTCCCCCTCCCGCGTAGAAATGTCGTTGTCCAGTTTCCATGCGGCAACAGGTATCGCCATCAAAGGCTCGATCGAGCGATCAACCCCAAAGTCTGACATCATATTTGTCTTTACCCCCCTTTTAGACGTCCGCTTATTAATTATTTTATCACTTCCCACAGGATAAGTAAATAGTTTATGTCCAACTATTCAATCAATTCATGCAAATATTGTCAATGTCGCCAATAGTGTAATCTTCAATGGCGCAGCGTCAGGGGGCGGCCGGAGGCCTTGGCGGGCGGCGGGTGCGCGGGGGCCTTGGCTGGCAAATGGCGGCCGGAGGCGCCAGCGGGCGGGGCGGGCGGCCGAAGGCCTTAGCTGGCAGAGGATGGCGGCAGAGGGCGGCGGCCCCGCCCCCGCCCCCCGCAATGCCGCCATTTTTCCGCTTCCGAGCAAAAATTCGGGCAAAATCCGGTTGACACTTCCAGCCGTATGGCATATAATAATACTTGCGCTTACAGCCGAACAATGCGGAGAAGTACTCAAGTAGGCTGAAGAGGACGGTTTGCTAAACCGTTAGGCTGGGTTACCGGTGCATGGGTTCGAATCCCATCTTCTCCGCCACCATTACACTCAACAAATGATACAAAACGAGCCGCTCATTCGAGGCGGCTCGTTTTGCAAAAGCCGTGTAATTGCGGGCCTTATGCCCTTAGCACGCTACGAGAGGATATTATTGGCGCGGCAGACACGCTTCAAATTGCCCTACTCCCCTTTGCGGCACTGGGCGAGCCGCACGCGCTGCGGTAACGCGCTCAAACGATAACTTCGAGGCAAACGTTTGGTTATCGTTTGCCTATCGTTTAGCATACTATACAAAGGCATAAAGCCCAAAAACCAAATAAAATCAAGGACAGGGCCGCCAACACCAACGACCGCCACGATATAGTCCGCTTGCGGAACAAAATAGCGGTGCGCGCCGGCGCGGAAAGCGCCAACGGAAAATCGGAGGACCTGCTATGCCAAGTTTGTTGAAATCTCTGTTTGGTGGCGATAAGGCTTCCCAAACCGTCACCGCCGAAAAAGCAGAAGATATATTTGAGTACGGGCGGCTGAAAAACCTCATCGGCACAGCCGTGAACGGTTGGGTCGTGAGGTGGACGGACAAG